>CALISX010000427.1 GCA_938041725.1 uncultured Lachnoanaerobaculum sp. | reverse complement strand
TGGAGGTATTCTGCAGAGGAAACTCCAGTGTCCACATTGGGATCCTGGAAATACCGCTGTACTGTTTTCTCCTCCAGATCAAAACGGTAAAAATCCTTCTTTCCCTGGGAATTCATACCATATACCACACAGTATTCCTGATCCAAAGAAGGAGAACCCCAGATCCATCCGTTAATTTTTTTGCCGTTTAAATTCAATGTGCTTTCCACAAGCCCTGGCGGCAGCTCCACTCCCTCTTCCAGAGGAATCACGGTAATGGTTTTGGTATTCACTGTGATCTGGGAATATTCCACCCATCCATTGGTTTTTTCATCATACAGGAAAAAATCTCCATTGCCGTCTGTTCCCTCCAAATACAGGAGAAGGAGACCGTTTTCTTCATCCTTGCCGGCCATTACCTCCTGTCCTTGGAAGGTATAGGTGCCGGCAGTAAAGCCTTCAGGAAGGGTGGCAGGGTCAAATTCCGCTGCTAAAGTATAGTCCAATCCTCCAATGGAAATCAGCCCATTCTCTGCTGCAGCAGTGGCTGCCGGTGTGGTGGCTGCCGCAGACAAAACAGAAGTATCTTCAACAGCTTTGATCCCATCCCCCTGCTTGCTGCTTTGGGCTTCGCCTCCCTTGGCAACCAGAATCGTATAACTTTGCATGGTCACCCCATCCTGGGCGGTAACCTTGCAGGTAACCGTATTTTCTCCGTCCTTTAAGTTATTGTTTCCAGTAATCACCACCTTGGCTTTGGGATCATTGGTGGCTGCCGTTACAGAAAGCTTTGGAACGGTGCTGTCCACACTGACCCTGTACTCCAGTACGCCGGAGGAGAAGGCGGGACTTAAAGATCCTGGTGAAACCTGAAGGGAGCGCAGGGAGGCATCCCCCTTCTCCCCCTTGGTCTCTGTTTGGGAGGAAGAGGAAGGGGCCGCAGCTGCAGCAGCTACAGTAATTTTCCCAGCTCCCTGCTTATCCAGAGTGGCCATTTTGGAATCCGGATCATATATTTCCCAGGTGCTTACTGTTATGGGGCTTTCTCCCTCTGCCTTTCCCCTGAATTTCAGCTGGTAATCATATTTTGTGGCACTATTGCCTGCATCATTGGTGATACGGATGCTTCCCGCTCCCCCCTCTGCATTGGTTCCTCCCAAAAACTCCAGCAGCTTTTCATCGTAGTTAAGCATAATGTTCACACTGCCCAGGGGGGATTTGTCATTGGAGGAAACCGTCACCCCCAGAATTACATCGCTGCCCACACCGGCCGAGGCGCTGGAAATAGAGATGCCTGCCGACAAGGCCAGAGCATCTATCCTGCCAAGGGAAAGTACCATGAATAACAATGCAATAAAACAGCTGATTCCTTTTAATCTTAATCCTTTTAACATGTTACGCCTCATACCAAAGATCCGGGTTATTGTTTCCAAAGCTGCAAAAAACTGCAGCACTTATCTCTCCTAAGCATACCATAAATACCGAGAAATTACACGGGTCTTTTTCCCGATTCATCTATCTGCGGATGGTAATGGTATAGACCAGCTCATTCCCATTGGCCGCCCTGACCCGTATCTGGGTCTGAGTGGGATTTTCTGTCAGGGAAATACGCCCTCCTCCCTGTACCTGGGCTTTACCATCCATTGCTTTTCCCTGAATGGTAACCTCTGTGGTGCCGCTGACAGTCAGCTCATAGCTGGTTACATCCCTTTGAAAAGCAGGCTGCAGGGTGCCGGTGCTTACGCTAAGAGAGGCCAGCCGGTTGTTGGGGCTGCCATCCCCCTCCGGCTTGGGGGAGGGAGCCTCCGGCATATTTCGGTATACAGGAATAGAAAAAACAAAGGGGAAGTTTTTTTGGGACTCGGAATAGGCGGTGGACAGCCTGGCTCCCTCTGCAGCAGCCCCTTCAATATTGGTCATATACTGGTGCTTATAAAGATTGCTTCCCACTACATTAAACTTTTTCAAATAAAAGGTGTCCTGCCCTGCTTTCACATAGTTCTCTCCATAAAATATGGCACCCCCCATAATGGCCTTTTCCCTGGAATTCCAGGGACGAAGGTAGGAACCGGACTGGGAAGCCCATTGCAGCCCCCGTTGTATGGGTGTCATACTGCCGGACTGATAGGCCTCAATATTAAAATAATTATAAATCCCAGAATATGGAGATGTGTTTCCGCTGATAGCGCCGGAATTTCCCTTTAATCCCTGTTCCTGAAGAATCATGGCAATTAAAACATAGGGATTGACACCGGATTGTCTGGCAGCACTCAAAATAATATCCCCATATCCTGCCCCGGACAAAGCCCCTATGTCCACATTTCTTCCTGCATTCCGTCCCGTTACGCCGGGGCCGGAATTGCTGTCATCTGCCGGGGCTGTGGTGGCAGCGGCTGTGGTGGCAGGGGCTGTGGTGGGGTTGTTTAACATGGAGGCAGGACCCAGCTGCTCCTGGGAAGGGGCAGCTGAGGAACCTCGGGTTGCACTGGTTTTGGCCTTCTCTTCGGCTCCTCCCCCCGGCCCTGCTTCTCTGGTGGAAGCAGGATCTGGACGGTTCTCCGGAGACTTGGTCTCACCTGGGGCAGTTTCCGATGGTTTGCTTTCTTTCTGGGAAGGGCTGCCAGTACTTTGAGGGCTGCCCTCTGTATTTTCCGGCAAGGCAGCCTTAGAGGAGGGCTGGGTTGTCCCGGGACCCAAAGTAGAAGCCTCCTGGCTGGCTGCAGAGGGAGGATTGGAGGAAAGGGGGGGAGAATGCTTTCCCTCCTCCTCTGTCTGGGAGGGTTTTGTACCCGCTCCCGGTGCCTGGGTCTGGGCTTCCTCTTTTTGACTTTGGGGAGGATTGGAGGAAATCCATCGTCCCTTTTGCTCTGTCTTTGCCATAAGCCCTCTGGGAGGAAGAGGCCTGGGCAAGGTTACTTTGCTTTCCAGGAAGGTGCCGCGAATCATCTGCTCCACTCCCTGGGGGGTATGGGCAGTGGCATCGTATCCCTGGTGCAAAAACTGAAAAATATATTTGTTGTCTAAAAAATTCCTGGGGTCCATATAATAGCAGATAATCTCCGGTGAAGCAGCCACCCAGGCATT
The DNA here is from genome assembly GCA_938041725.1 of uncultured Lachnoanaerobaculum sp. Lineage (GTDB taxonomy): Bacteria > Bacillota > Clostridia > Lachnospirales > Lachnospiraceae > Lachnoanaerobaculum. The sequence goes on along the minus strand of CALISX010000427.1, from coordinate 2,387 downwards.
GGAATCAAAGCCGGGCCAGGTGCCGTTTTCCCAATTGTAGGCCCCCTTTGCTGTGGATTTCCAGGAAGATTTTGCATTCTTGGTTACCAGATTGCGCCCCACCACCGACTCATTTTGCACCGCCTCATTCCAGTCAAGTTCTGTGTCCTTTGCTTGAAATACCCACTGGGGATACTCTGCATGAAGCTGGCGCAGCTTTTCCTTATAGCTTTCTGGAAAAGCAGCAATGCTTTTCTCAAAACTGGAATCAGACTGATAGGCAGAGGCAGCAGCGGTTCGGATATAGGTTTTGGACACATAGCCCTCCATTTGGACACCATTTTGGGCAAAGGCTATTTTGTACCAATAGGTTCCTGTATCATCCCTTGCTTCATCCAATACCGTAACTGCAGCTCCTCTGGATAAGGCGGCGATGACTGCAGTATTTTTTCCCGGTCCCTTGCGAATATTTAAATTGCTGGCATTTACCACCCCCGGCTTTTGGGTAAAGGCATAGGCCATGTCTCCCATATTCAAGGGGACAAAGGAAAAAAGCACAGTCAAAGACACCAAAGTTGCCGCTATTTTTTTTGATAGAGTATACTTCATAAACGCTCCTTTTTCCTGTATCCGGTCCTAGACCATGGCCAGATCCTTCGGACCGAAGCCTAAGGGGAGGAGTTCCTCCAGGGTCATGGACTTTACCCCATCCCTTCCCTCTGCCATAATAATCCGAAAGGTTTTGGGATCGCAAAATTCCTGCATCACCTGTCTGCAGACACCGCAGGGAGGGCAAAGAGTATCCGGCTCCTTTCCCTGGAGGGCCCCTGCAATGGCAATTTTTTCAAAGCATAAATGACCATTGGAAACCGCCTTATAAAAGGCGGTTCGTTCAGCACAGCACCCCGGGCTGTGTGCAGCGTTTTCAATATTGCAGCCCAGTACCACCCTTTGGTCCTTGGTGAAAAGGGCAGCCCCCACCATGAACTTTGAATAAGGGGCGTAGGCCATTTCTCTGGCCTTCTTTGCTTGCTCTAATAATGCCTGGTCTGTCATATGTCTCCTAAAATTGTACAATTTCTGCAATGGGTCCTGTATGCACAATCTCCCTGGCATAGATTACAGGACCTGCTCCCCCGTACTGGGGATTCTGTTCCAGCTTAATGATTCCCTTGATTTTTACCCAGTCCTTATTGGCAAAATTTTTTGCCCCGGGATAGTGGCAGATAAACCCTAAAAACTGCATATCCGCCTCGCAGCAGGTCATGGCCCGGCGTCCCGGAAACAGCACATCCTCCGGCGCCTTCTGGGGCTTTACCACCTGGGCGGTAAATTCCACCTCTTTGTTGTCGTATTTTTCTGTACGGTCTAAAGCATCAATATAGAATATCCCATAATCCTGGGGACGAATCACCAGTTTTGGGGACTCCAGATCATAGGGCAGGGAAATACTGAAATCTCCCCGGATCTCCCCTTCCTCCCCTTCGAAGATAATCTCCGCTTCCGGGGCCATAGCCTTAATGATCAAATGATAATTTGCCAGGGTTTCCTCAGGGATCCCATCCGCCCGGTTGCAAAGCACCAGCTCTGAAGACTTCAGCATCTGCCCCATCAAAGGCTTCATATTCCTGATATATAAATCCAAGGTAGAGGTATCAAAAACCGTAATCATTTGATTTAAATACCATTGATTGGGAAGCCTCAGGTCTCCCTGGGGCCACATACCGTTCCATTCAATTAAAACCCGCTCCGGATCCACCTGGGAAGTCAGCTCCAGCATTTTTTCCACCGTCAAATCCTGTTGGTTTTCCATATAAACAGCGGTGGTATGGGTGGAGTCTAAAAGCTCCTTGGAATAAGCTTCCTCCCCCTCCTCGCAGACGATTAAAAGGGTGTTTCCCTGGGTTCTAAAATACTCCTGGGCCATGGTAAATGTCATAAACTGGGTTTTTCCCCCTTCCAAAAAGCCGTTGATGACAAAAACCGGTATCTGTGCTTTGTCCATGTCAACCTCTGAATTCCTGCTCCAATGCCTGGATCTTCAGGCCGGTGCCGATCACACATACCCTTCCGCTGTATTCCGGCGTTCCCTCCCGGACCTGGGTTTCACCGGGTACCAGATCAAAATACATCCATTCCCTGGAATTTTCCTTTGGCAGCATGCCCTTGGCCCTCAATACATGACCGAACTTCTCCTCATTATCCAGGGAGTCCAAAATCCCCTGGAGCTTCTCCAGAGACATGGCAGATACCTGCTCCAATCCCCAGCTGTCAAAAATATCATCGGCATGGTGATGGTCATGATGACAGTGTTCATGGTGCTCATGGTGGTGTTCGTGGTTTTCATGATCATGGTGACAGTGGTCATGCTCCTCGTGGTCATGATGTTCATGATGTTCATGGTCTTC
>CALISX010000426.1 GCA_938041725.1 uncultured Lachnoanaerobaculum sp. | reverse complement strand
CAGAGGAAATACTTATAATGCGGATGCAATGATGAAAGCCGGGCGTGATGTAGAAAAAACTGTACTAAGCAGAGCACTTGATTTAGCCCTGCATGACCGGATTTTCGTATTTCAGAATAAAACAATTATATTGTAAAACTAAAAAAATATACCGCTCAAAAGAGCGGTATATTTTCAGACCATTTTTATAAGCAAGATTATCTTCTTTCGCCCGCAAAAACCTCTGACGAGCTAAGGCTAGAATTGTTACTCCATTTTCCAATAACTTCTTCGGCATTCGGCCCCATAAAAAGACCGTCATATCTGCCACTTCGTCCGTCACTTGCAGTATTTCCTCTGAATCCTACACCAAATCCATCTCCCGCGCCAGTATCAGTTGGAGTTCTCATAATCGCGCTCGTGCGTAATTCAATGTCCGGTAATTTTGCTCCATTATCCTGAGTTCTATTATAAATTTTACCCGATACTGTTTTCTCATTAAAGTCTGCCGTTAAGGTTAATGAACCGGATGTATTAGCGCCAACGCTATTCCCTTGATAACTCATCATACCGGTAGGAAGGCTATCGTATTTAGTTGGCAACCCTACATACATACTCTTATTATTAGTGGATAACATTCGGAATCTAGGATCATTAGAAATAAACATCACTGAACCGGTCTTTTCTCCAGACAAGTATTCATGAATGCCCTTGGCGGCAGCCCGTCCTGCTCCCATGGCTAAAATCACCGTGGCAGCCCCGGTTACCGCATCTCCTCCGGCAAAGACTCCCTTTCTGGAGGTCTGTCCGTTGGACTCATTCGCTTCGATACATTTCCATTTATTGGTATTGAGACCCTCTGTGGTTCTGGAAATCAGGGGATTAGGGGAGGTTCCCAGGGACATAATCACTGCATCGCAGTCAATCACAAATTCACTGCCTGGAATCTCCACGGGCCTTCTTCTGCCGGAGGCATCCGGTTCCCCCAGCTCCATTTTGATCACCTTCATACCCTTAACCCATCCCTTTTCATCTTCCAGAATTTCCACAGGATTAGTTAAAAGGTCAAAGATAATTCCCTCTTCCTTGGCGTGATGCACCTCCTCCACACGGGCAGGAAGCTCCGCTTCACTTCTTCTGTATACCACATGCACCTCAGCCCCCAGACGCAGGGCGGTTCTGGCAGCATCCATGGCCACATTTCCACCACCCACTACGCAAACCTTCTTGCTCTTCAGTATGGGGGTGTGGTAGTCCTCTCTGAAGGCCTTCATGAGATTGTTTCTGGTTAAATACTCATTGGCAGAAAATACCCCATTGGCATTTTCTCCTGGAATGCCCATAAACATGGGAAGGCCGGCACCGGAACCAATAAATACCGCATCAAAGCCCTCTTCCTCCAAAAGCTCGTCCACAGTTACGGTTTTTCCAATAATCACATCGGTTTCCAGCTTCACTCCCAGATCCAGAACATTTTGAATCTCCGGCACCACATCATCCTTGGGAAGACGGAACTCCGGGATACCATAGATCAAAACCCCTCCCGGCTCATGCAGCGCCTCAAAAATTGTCACCTCATAGCCAAGCTTTGCCAAATCTCCTGCACAGCTTAATCCTGCAGGACCGGAACCCACCACGGCCACCCGCTTGCCGTTTTTGTTGGGGTTGGCCTTTGGCTTAATCCCCATCTTCTTAGCCGTGTCTGCCCCATACCGCTCCAGCTTTCCAATGGAAACCGCATCTCCTCTTTTGCTCCGGATACAAACCCCTTCGCACTGGGTTTCCTGGGGACACACCCTTCCGCAAACCGCAGGCAGGGAGCTGGAAAGGGCAATCACATCTGCAGCTGCCTCAATATCATCCTTTAAAATCTGCTGGATGAAGGCAGGAATATCAATTCGTACAGGACAGCCCTGAATACATTTGGCATTTTTACAATTAAAGCAGCGAAGGGCCTCCGCCTTAGCCTCCTCCGGGGTATAGCCAAGACAAACCTCTTCAAAATTCGCTGCTCTCTTCTTCGGCTCCTGCTCCGCAACGGGAATTTTCTTCCATAAATCCTGTGCCATTAGTTCTCACCTCCACAAACCCGGCATCCTCCGTGATGGGTGTCCCCCTCTTGCACACGAAGCATTTCTCTTCCCTCTTCTGACTTATAAATCTGCTGACGCTGCATGGCCTCATCAAAATTAATGAGATGCCCGTCAAACTCCGGTCCATCCACACAGGCAAACTTAATCTGATCTCCAACGGTGAGACGGCAGGCGCCGCACATCCCCGTTCCATCCACCATAATGGTATTCATACTGGCAATGGTGGGAATACCCAGGGTCTTGGTAAGCATACATACAAACTTCATCATAATCATGGGGCCGATGACCACGCAGTGATCATATTGCTTGCCCTCATTTTCCACCAGATCCTTCACCTTATCCGTTACCAGGCCCTTAAAGCCATAGGAACCGTCATCAGTGCAAATATAGAGGTTGCCGGAGACTGCCTTCATCTCCTCCTCTAAAATCACCAGATCCTTATTTTTGGCACCGATCACCACATCCACAGGAATACCCTGCTCATGAAGCCACTTTACCTGGGGATAAACGGGTGCAGTTCCCAGACCTCCCCCCACGAATAAAATCTTTTTTTTCTTTAATTCATCCAGGCTTTCAGAAAGCAGATCACTGGCATTCCCCAATGGACCTACAAAATCCATAAAGGAATCTCCCTCATTGAGGTCATCTGCTATGAGTTTTGTGGAGCCGCCGATTACCTGAATCACAATGGTAACCGTACCCGCTTCCCTGTCATAATCGCAAACAGTCAGGGGAATCCGCTCTCCCACCTTGTCCTGCTTTACAATGACAAATTCTCCGGGAAGGCATTTTTCAGCCACCCGCTTAGCCAGAACATCAAAAAGATAAATATTCTCAGCTAATTTCTTTTTTTTCACAATAGGAAACATATTGTATTCTCCCTTACAAAAATATGTACCGGATGTCCTGCCCCGGATCCTCCAACTGCATGAGCACTGCACAACCCAAATGAGCCTGAAGAAATGCCGTTTGTATCTAAAAAAATACAGCTTTATGCACAAAAACATCCCACTTGTACCTAGTGTATCGTCTATTTTTAGACAAACATCACATGCCTTCTATACTACCATAAATGCCCTGAAAAAAAAATAGTTTTAGTCATATCGCTTATATAAACGGAAGGTATAGGCCAAATCAAAATAGGTCTCCTCTTCAGTTTCCAGCACCAAATGCCAGTCCGGATCCTGGTCCAGATTGGGCAGATGCCTGTCCGCCTCATAGGCATAGTCAATAAAGGTAATATGGGCAATGTCGCAATGGGGCAAAAAAGCCCGATAAACGCTTTCCCCTCCAATCACAAACACATCCGCATCCTCAAATTTCTTTTCTTTTATATAGGCCAGGGCCGCCTCCACAGAGGAAACCACCGTCCCCCCCTTTACCTTAAAGTTTTTATCCCGGGACAAAATAATATTCTCTCTTCCAAATAAGGGCTGGCCGCCGGGAAGGCTGCGGAGGGTATTTCGTCCCATAAGAATCACCTTTCCCCTGGTTTCCTCTCGGAAAAATGCCATATCCTTGGGGATGGACACCAGCAGCTTCCCTCCCCTTCCAATGCCCCAGTTTCGATCCACAGCTGCAATAATATTCATAACACCTTTTTTTCTTCATCCGCAATGAGATCCCGACCATAGGGCAGGGCTTTGATCCAATCACAAAAGCTATGCCACTCCTCTAATTTATGATTGGATCGGGAGCGGAAAATATTGACGAGATTTTCATAATTTAAGGAGCAGGTCCGCATCTGCTGATAACTGGAGGGCAAAAGCTGAATCAAATCATACCAGTCCCCTTTGTCCTTGCTCTTAATAAACCGCAGACGGATTTTCTCCAGCTCTCCAATATAGTGCTTTAACAGTGCCAACCCCTCAGGGCTTAAATGGTCATGGGAAAAATCCGTCAAATCAAAGGGTTTGGAATGGATCTTATGCATGGTGGAGGTGGAATTGGCCACAGTCCCCACCTTGTAGGTATCGTATTCCTTCCACCAGTACAAAGGGGCTGTGATATCCACAGACACAAAAATCTGGCGCAAGAACTTCCTGTGATCCGGGGTGCCGGCCCTGCGAAGGCGAAGGGCCAGAGAATAATCATTCTCCCCTAAAACATAGTTCCCCCTTTCATCATAGAAGCTGTCGGATCTAGCCCAGGAATTCATGGGATTTCTGGCCCCCCGCAGGGCATTCTCAAAATTCATTACAGACGTACGTTCCAAAACAATCATGGCATTTCTCCTGTAAATATCCTATCCCACTGCCCCATCCGCTTCATCCTTTGATAGATCCGGTATCCGCTTTCCAGTATCATCCTCTCGTTGGCAAATTTCAGCAAATGATAGGCCTCATGGTATTTATAATATCCGGAATCCACAAAGTACTCCTCCCTTTGGGGCTTGGAGTAATAGCTGTCGGACTTCATCAGATACCAGTATACCGCCTTGTCAATGATATCTGTTTGGGTGCTGAAGGTATAGTGGCTGGTTCCAATAAACCCCATCACCCTGGCTCTGGCCCCGGCCTCCTCAAAAACCTCCCGAAGGGCTGTTTGTTCGTGATTTTCTCCTGGCTCCACGGTTCCCTTGGGTAGAACCCATCCTTCACATTTGTTTTTATAGCTTTTAAATAATGTAAGTATCTTCCCATGAAAAATAACCACGCCCCCGCAGCTCGTTGCTTCTTTCATCTTACCTCTTCCTTATGGAAGGCCTATGCCTCCCGTCTATAAACTTAAGGAAAAGTATAACGTAAGTGGAAAGCCTATGCAAGCGCTACAGAACCCCTCGTTTCATATGGCCTCTGGTAAAGCTGCCCCCAGGATTTTTGCCTCCCTCGCCCCAAAAGGCCCTGACATATTCCCGGATGCACTCCCGGGTGGTTTGAAAATCCTCCACTGTAAACCAAAGACGCAGGCTTCCTGGAGCCAGAGCCTTGATCTCCTTTTCCATTCCCAGCACCGAAAGCGGCGTGGCATTTAAAATCGTGTTATAGCAAAATCTGCAGCGGGTTTTTACCGGCATTCTTTGCTTCATCCGATCCCGCAGCACAAGGGTTTCTTCCAGATGATCGCATCCTTTCAAGTTTTTTTTCAAACACTGGGCGGAAACCATCATGGGAAGATGGCCGTAGACAATGACCTCTGCCCCCCTGGCTCCCGCTTCCTCCAGCTCCTTGATATTCAGTTCCGGGGAAAGGGTGGTTCTTTTGGCCCCCAGCTCCCGTTTATAAAAGTCCCCTGCCAAGGTATTGGTTTGATACAGGGTATAGTCCAGGTAAAGCTCCCCCTTCCCCTGGAGCATTTCCTCTAAAAAGAATTTTTCCTCCAGGCTGCGGATCAAAAAGGCATCAAAGCCTGCCGCCAGAAACTCCCTTTGATACCGGGTAAAATAGGCCCTGGCCTCCTCCCTGAAAATATGTGGCATAAACAGCAGGGCTTTTTTCTTTCTTTCCCGGATGGGAGCCAAAAGCATGGGAAAGGCTTTGGGCTCTGCCATACCGCAGTCCAAGGTAATCTCACAGGGGGTATCCGGCTCCTCCTGCAAAAAGGAAAGAACGCCCTTTAGCTGCTCCCGGGTTTCACAAAGGAAATTAAACCGGGGAATCCACTTCCCCTTCTCTTCTCCTTTTGCAAAGGCAGGAATGGCTTTTTCCGGCGCTTTTCGTTGGTAAAGAGAAAGGATGGCTTTTTCCAGCTGAAAAAGCCCCTCCCGCCTGAGAGTATTTAAGGCCTTCACCGGCAGAAAAACCCCTTCCCCCAGCTCTACCTCCAAATCAGAAAAGACAAAGGGGGTGTTTCCGGTTTTTTCCAGCTTTTCTTTCACAGAGGCCATGTCCGCCGGCCTGTTTTGGGAGGCCTGGGCCATATCCCCATAAAGCTGCACCTGAGGAAAAGCAGAGGGATTTACTTTTCTTCTATAGAGACGGGGAATACCTGCCCTCCTAATGGACAGGGCAATGGGTTCTCCCTGTACAGCCCGAAATTTCCCCTCAATGGCCAGTCCCCCCCTTTCCAAAAGATAGTCTTTTTTTAGTTGAGCAAAAAAAGCCTCATTTGCCGCTTTAAACCCGGTTTTCTCCCTTAAAAGCACCATGTCCCTGCCATTGTGCTTTTTATAATATCCGGCGGTCTGCCCTCCCCGGTCAAACAGATCCAGCAAAAGCCCTCTGTCCTTTGGATCCACAGCATAGCCCTTTTTTCCCTTTTGCAGATACAAATCCAGATATTTTCTCCAAATACTGACCACCCCTGCCGTATACAGCGGTGATTTCATCCTTCCCTCAATTTTCAGGGAAACCACCCCTGCCTCTATTATATCCGGCAAAAGATCCAGACTGCAAAGATCCTTACAGCTTAGTAAAAGGTTTTCCCCCTGCCGGTTCATTTTCTGCTCCCCCTGGGGGGCCCCGAATACATCATAGGGCAATCTGCAGGTTTGGGCACAGCGTCCCCGGTTGCCGCTGCGGCCTCCAATCAGAGAACTCATCAGACATTGTCCGGAATAAGCATAGCAGAGAGCCCCATGGACAAAGCATTCGATTTCCATGCCCCCCATGTCCCGAATCCGGGCAATCTCCTCCAAACCAAGCTCTCTGGCAGGCACCACCCGGCAGGCTCCACGGCTTTTCAAAAAGGAAGCTCCCAGAGGGCCGGTAATGGTCATTTGGGTACTGGCATGAATAGGCAGATCCGGGAAAACCCTGCGCAGATAGTCAAAAACCCCCAGATCCTGCACGATCACTGCATCAATCCCCGCCTCATAGTAAGGAAGGAGATAGTCATACAGCTCCCCCATCTCCTCCTCTTTGCATAAAATATTCAGGGCCAGATAAAGATGTACACCAAACAGATGGGCATAGGCAATGCCCTTTAAAAGCTGGTCCTCCTGGGGATTATCCGCATAGGCTCTGGCGGAGAACCTGGATCCTCCGATGTATACTGCATCAGCCCCGGCATTCACCGCCGCCACCAGACTTTCATAGGAGCCTGCAGGGGCTAAAAGCTCAATTTCTTCCATCCCCGCCTCCCTTCAGTCCCAAATGAATATAGGCCTGTTCCGTGGCCATCCGCCCCCGTACTGTTCGATTGATAAATCCCTTCATTAAAAGGTAGGGCTCATACACATCCTCCAAGGTTCCTGTGTCCTCCCCAATGGCGGCGCTAAGGGTATCAATTCCCACCGGTCCCCCTCCGAATTTTTCAATAATGGTGCGAAGGATCAGCCGGTCATTATGATCCAGCCCCTGCTGGTCCACATCC
>CALISX010000425.1 GCA_938041725.1 uncultured Lachnoanaerobaculum sp. | reverse complement strand
TAATCCAGGTAAGCCTTTAATTCCCCATTCAGTTTGCAAATGCTGAGGGAGGCCCCGGCCATTTCCATGGAGGTGGCATACTCTCCCACCTTGACCTCGTATACAGAAATCTTTTTTTCCTCCAGAATCTCCTTTACATCAGCATAAAAGATATACAATTCCTCCAGGGAGGTGGCCCCCAGACCATTCACCAGTACGGCCACCTCTTCTCCAGGGAGAATCTCCATATCCTTTAAAATGGTATCCACCGACTCCCTGGCGATTTCTTTGGCACTTTTCACAGGGCCGTTCCAGATACCCGGTTCTCCATGGATGCCCATGCCCATGGCCATCTCATTTTCTCCCAGGGTAAAATTGGGCCTGCCCTTTTCCGGAATAATACAGGGGGTCAGGGCAAATCCCACGGTGCGGGTATTGTCCTTGGCAAGCTGGGCCGCCTCCCGCACCTCCTGGAGGCTGCCTCCCAAAGAAGCCTTGGCTCCGGCTGCCTTATACATATAATAAATCCCTGCCACTCCCCGGCGCACCTGGGGTTCTCCGGAATTTACATCATCCGCCCCCACAATGCTCATGGTGGGAATATCATCCATATCGCACATTTCCGCTGCCATATCAAAGGTCATAATATCCCCGGAATAATTGCCGTAAAGGTATAAAATACCCTCCCCATTATGCACCTCCTTGGAGATCTCATAGATCTGCTCCGGGGAGGGGGACTGAAATACATTTCCCACGCCGCAGCCGTCTAAAAGCCCCTCTCCCACATAACCCAAAAACAGGGGAAGATGGCCGGTGCCTCCGCCGGTGATAATGGACACCTTGCCGGGATGGGGAATGGCGGTACAGTAACAGTGGAGATCCCCTGCCGCATACTTTACCTGATCCCCATGGGCTGCATAAATTCCCTTGAGCATATCCTGGGTATACTCCTCCGGAAGGTTTAGAATCTTTTTCATTGTTAACTCCTCTCTATGATAACTGTGCCAGCAGGCAGATCTTATGCTAACAGATTCCCAATTTCGTGAATTCCTTTTTAAAATCCCCTTTGCAGATTCCCCTTTCCGTAATCATGCCGGTGATCAGGCTGTGGTCCGTTACATCAAAGGCGGGATTAAAGATGTCTATCCCCTCCGGGGCCATGGGGGTTTTGTACCACATGGAGGCAATCTCCATGGGATCCCGCATTTCAATGGGAATCTGGGCCCCGGTTTCAATGCTCATGTCAATGGTGGAGCTGGGAGCGCAGACATAGAAGGGAATGCCGTAATGCTTTGCCAGGACAGCCACGGTATTGGTGCCGATTTTATTGGCTGCATCCCCATTGGCCGCCACCCTGTCGCAGCCCACAAAAACCACATCTATTTTCCCTGATCCCATGAGTACAGAGGCCATGTTGTCGCATTGCAAAGTGGTGGGAATTCCAGACCTGGACAACTCCAGGGCAGTAAGCCTGGCTCCCTGGAGAAGAGGACGGGTTTCATCGCAGTATACATGCATGGCTTCCGGTGCAAAGCCCTGCTCCAGGGCAATATACATGGGAGCAGTGGCAGTGCCGTATTTGGCAGTGGCCAAGGTTCCCGCATTGCAATGGGTCAAAATTCCCACAGGCCTTCCCTCTTTTTGTAAGGAACGGAGAATTTCAAAGCCGTATCTGCCGATGCTGCGGCTGATTTCCACATCCTCGTTCCGGATTTTCTCTGCTTCCAAAAACAACAGCTCCTTCATGGTCTTTATGTCCTGGGAGGGGTTTTCCTTCACCAGCTTTTCCATGCGGTTCAAGGCCCAGAACAGATTCACTGCCGTGGGACGGGAGGTGGCCAGATATTCCTTGATGGCATGGAATTTTTCATAAAATTCCAAATGGGAATCTGCATCAATCTTTGCTGCCTCCACCGCAATCCCATAGGCAGCACAGACGCCAATGGCCGGGGCTCCCCGGACCCTGAGCTTTTTAATAGCCTCCCATATCTCCTCCCTGGTACACAGCTGTATCCGTACCATTTCTCCGGGAAGCAGGGTCTGGTCGATAATATCCACCGATCTTTTATTGTTTCCCCATTTCACCGTAATAACCTGTTCAAAAAACTCCTCCATGGATTGTTTTTCCATAGCACCTCCTATAAAGATCTGGCGGCATCCACACAGGCCCTTTCAATGGCCCTGACATACTCCGCTCCCTTGGTGAATTTCTCCTGATGCAAAATCAGTTCCTTTCCTAAAAGGATGTTGGTGCGTTCCGCAATGATCCGAAGATTTTCATCTGCAATTCCCTTTACATCCGCCACATTGGCCATGCCCACAGTTCTTCTGTGAAGCTCCGTTCCTGCAAAACCAGCGCTGTCTTTTAAAACCTCCTGGAGATACCACTCCTGAAACCCCTCCACCTTGGCCATGGGCTCTGTCACTGCTTCCTGGTATTTTTTATTGAACTTTACAATGAACAGATCCACAATCTCCTCAATGGTCTTTAACACCCAGTCGCAAAAGCTCTTCTTCCCATTTGCCATGCCGTAATCATAGGCAAACACCATATTGGCGATAATATTGCCGATATCATAGCCCATGGGGGCAAAGGTTCCAAACTCCGAGTCAAAGACCTTGGTTTCCCTGTCCTTTACAAAAATGGAGCCGGTGTGCAGATCCCCCTGGATCAGGCTCTGGGCCTCCGTCATAAACTTAAATTTCAGTTTTGCCACCGCCAGGTGCAGGGCCTTGTCCCCATATAGCTCCTTTTCCACAAAGGCCTTGTTGGGAGGGAATACATTGTTCCTGCGGTTCAAATCATTATAAGGCTCCATGAATACCAGCTTTTCCGTAATGTCGCAAAGATCCGGAGAGATAAACTGCCCCACCAGTTCCTTTTTCTGCCGGTGGTCCATCACCACATCGCTGGTCATCAAAAGGGTATCCACCAAAAACTCTGTGATATGCTCTGCAAAGTCCGGATAGGTATGAAAGGCCATCAAGGCATTGCGCATCACCAAAAAATCCGAACAGTCCTCCATGCCGCAGGCACACATCACCGTATCATAGAAATAAATATGGGGCACCATGCCGGGAGCATATTTTTCCTCCAGTAAAAGGATCTCTGACTCCAGGCGGTTCCGGTCGGTGGAGGGCTTCATATCCTTGGAAATCCTGGTTTCCGTTCCTGCCTGTTTGATGAAAATTTTGTGTCCTGCTCCATCCCATACCTTATACACATAGTTTAAATTTCCATGCTCCCTGGGGACTTCCACCTGCATACTTTCCTGATCCCAGGGGATCATGGAAGCCTTTTCCAGAGTATATTCAATGATGTCTTCCACATCCATCTGAAAATAGGTATCAAATCTGGACATAATTCCTCCTAATTCCTAATTTTCCTTCTTTGTGGCATAGGCTGCAATCAAGGCCAGTACCAAAACAGCACCCTTTACCGCAGGCAGCACATAGAAGGGTACAGCACAGATGGTCAAGCCGTTTTCCAAGGTGGACACCAGCATGGATCCGATCATGGTACCGATGGCATTGGGCTTTTCCGCTCCTCCCACACTGCGGCCCACAAATACAGCCGCCAAAGAGGGCATCAAATAGTTATCGCAGCACATAACCTGGGCAGAGCTGCCCCTGGAAGCCACCAAAATTCCTCCCACGGCAATGAATACAGCGGTGATCATGCCTGCCACATATCTATATTTTTTTATATTAATACCGGAAAGTCTGGCGGCCTCCCTGTTGCCCCCCATGGCATAGAGATACCGGCCATGCTTGGTATAGTTCAAAAACACATGGGCAATGGCCACACAGGCAAACATAATGATAATGATCCAGGGTGCCCGTCCGATCATGGAAAAATAATCCGAAAGCATCACCCGCACAGGGGGCGCTCCCCAGGGGGTGGGCATGCCAGTGGACACTGCGCCCCCTCCGATGTACCATTGTCCAATGCCCTGGTGTACAAACATTAAGGCACAGGTTGCCAGCATATCCGGAATCTTGCACACCAAAATCAAAAACATGGTCAGTTGATACATCACCAAGGTAACAATGATGCACACCAAAATGGCCATGGGCAAAGGCAGCCCGAACCACAGATAGGTGGAAACAAATACATAGGCAGAGCAGCTGGCCAAGGTGCCTGCTGACATATCAAAGCCGTCCGGAGACATGGTGATGGTGGCTGCAATGCCGAAAACCGTATTGATGGCCATGGCCCGCAAAATATTTACCATATTGTTGCTGGACATAAAGAGGGTTCCCTTTATACCGGTAAAGATAAAGAAACAGGCAATCAATGTAATCACAGCCGCCCAGTTTACAATGAATTTGACCAAGTTTTTATTCCCTGTTTTTTCCACATTTCCTCCTAACCCACAGCTTCCTTTTCCTGTCCGCCTACGCTGTAGAACATAATTTCATCTTCATTGGTTTTTGCGGTTTCCAGCTCCGCCATAATTTTGCCGCTGTACATCACATACATCCGGTCCGTCAAAGACAGCAGCTCGGAATTTTCACAGGTAGCATAAATAACCGCCTTCCCGGAATGGGCAATTTTCGAAATCAAGTGAAAAATATCCTGCTTGGCTCCCACGTCCACCCCCTTGGTGGGCTCGTCAAAGATATATACATCGCAGTCCGCACTGAGCCATTTGCCCACCGCCACCTTTTGCTGGTTCCCTCCGGAGAGATTGCGTACCAGCTGATGCACCGAGGGAGTGGAAACCCCCAGGCTTTTTACATAGCCCCTGGCATTCTCATCCACCTTTTTCCGGTTGATAAAAGAAAAACTGCAGAATTTGTCCATGCTGGCAGCAGAAAGATTAAAGCTCACGGTTTCATTCACCAAAACCCCTTCCTTTCTCCGCTCCTCCGGCACCAAAGCAATCCGCTCCTTCACCGCCCCAGAGGGATTTTTTAGCTTTAACACCCGGTCCCGCAAACGGATCTCCCCGGCATCGGCTTTTAAGGCCCCGAATAAAGTTTTGCAAAGCTCGGATTTTCCCGCTCCCACTAAACCTGCAATCCCAAGAATCTCTCCTTCCCGCACATACAGATCCACATTGTTGACCATGCCCTCTGCGCCGCAAAGCCCCTTCACGCTGAAAAGCACCTGGCCCTTTTTGCTGTGCTGCCGCTCAAAGCTTTCATTGAAGTTTCGTCCCAGCATTTTTTCCACAATTTCCTTGGTGGAGGTTTCCTTCGTGATATCACTGCTGTCAATGAGCATACCGTTTCGCATCACAGAATATTTTTGACAGATTTCCAGCACCTCATTTAACCGGTGGGAAATAAAGATAATGGCAATATTTTCCGTTGCATGCAAATGCTTTACCAGGTCAAACAATTCCTTGGTTTCTGTATTGCTCAGGGGGGCGGTGGGCTCGTCTAAAATCAGGAAGCTGCACTCATTCTTCACCGCCTTGGCAATCAGCACCATTTGCTTTTGGGCCAAAGTCAGCTCGGAAACCATTTTCCGCTCGTCAATCTGGCTCCTGGGAATATTCAGCTTATCCAAAGCGGCCCGGCCTTCCTTGTATACATTTTTCCAGTTTACAAAGGTTTTGGTTCTTCCCATAATCATATCATTTTGAATGATATTCTCCGCCACGCTCAGGGTGGGATACAGGGCGGTGTCCACCTCCTGGTATACAATTTGTATCCCCAGGGCCTTGGCCCCGGAGGGGGTGCGGATCTCCACCTTCTTATCCCCCACATATACATCCCCGGTATAGGTGGGATTGGCCCCGGCAAAAACCTTCATCAAAGTGGACTTTCCCGCTCCATTGGCCCCCACCAAAGCCAGCACATCCCCGGTGCTTACGGAAAAATCCACATTCTGCAAAGCCTTTACCCCGGGGAATTCAATGGAAACCTTTTCTGTACGCAATGTAATTCTTTCCATGCTTTCCCTTTCTGCTCCAGAAAAAACATCTCTTGCTTTTTCTAATACAAAGACCCTGAACACGGCGGATAAACCAAGCCGAATCCAGGGTCCCTTAGTAAACCCTCATGCCGGCAAACCGGCACCACCATAGATATCAATCTGCGCATCACTCCGCTGCCAAACAGCTCCCGACTGCCAAGAAGACGGCTGCGCATACCTGTCAGAGGTTTACTTATGAATCAAATCCTTGGGCATCCAATCTGTTTCAGATAAATAATCCAGATTGCCATAGGTATCCCCTGCCACATTCCCCAGATTCTGCACTGTGGAATCAGACTTTAAGGAAGCAGCGGTAATGGCGGTTCCGGGAACCTCCACCACATCCACACCCTTTTGTCCTGTGGCGGGATCGTAGATCTTATCATACTCCCCTGCCAGCTCCAGCATCAAAATCCGCATGGCAATCTCTCCGTTTACAGTCCAGTCCGTGGTTCCAGCCGCTGTCCAAACCTCCGGCTTGGTCATCATATTGGTAATATCCACCGGGTCAATGTCCACAGAGGCCATGGGAAGGGCTTCCCCATTGGTGCCGTTAAAATTGCTGTTTTCCAAAATGGCATTGTAAAGCCCCTGCCCATACATGTCATAGTAGGCGATGACCCCGTCCACATCCTCTCTCTTGATGCCCTGCAGATAGGCGGCGGACACAGTGTTGGCGGAATCCACAGAATCCTGCAAAGGCTGGATCTCTCCCACTGTTTTGATCTTTCCTGCCTTTTCATACTCCTGCCAGCCCACTTCCCTTCTGTCAAAGGGGCTGTTATAGTTGGGGCCTCTCCAAACCTTAATCAGGCGAACCCCTTCTCCATACTTTTCCACCATCTGATCCAGTAAAACCGTAACCAGAGACTTGTCCTGCTGGAACATCTGGGTTACGCCCTCCAGCTTCTTATACTCTCCATCTGTATAGAACTGGGTATCAAAGGTAACAATCTTCATATTCGGATACTGTTCTGTGATCTCCTTCAGAAATACATAGGAGCCGTCCTGGTTGCCATGGCTTACCAGCAGTCCGTCATATCCGGCAGAAGCACAGCTGCGGATGGTATCCTGCCACTTGTTAAAATCAGAATCACAGAAGAAAAAGTCAAACTGTACCCCCAGAGCCTTGCAAAGCTCTGCACAGGAATCCTTCCACATCTGGAAAATAGTGGCAGAGGGCATCAGCATAATGTAGGCTACCTTTTTCCCAGCCACAGGACTGGTGGCATTTGCGGTATCTGCTGCCTGGGAGGAATCTCCCTGGGCTGCCTGACTGGTCACCCCCTGGGACTCCGAGGAGCTTCCGCCTCCCCCGGATGAGGAAGAGCCGCAGGCCATTAAGGATGCGGCCAGGGCCAATGCCAAACCGATTGCTGCAAGTCTTTTTTTCATAAAAATACCTCCAAAAAACGATAGGTAGTGTCAAGTTCACCACCTGTTTTTAGTTCCAAAAGCTTGATTTTACGGGAG
>CALISX010000424.1 GCA_938041725.1 uncultured Lachnoanaerobaculum sp. | reverse complement strand
TGATCTTTTGGTATCAATCGTATTATTTTCGTAAAGCATACTTCCTCCATACTGCTCCACTGTCAATAAACATTCTGGAAACAAAAACAGGCCTGACCCGGCACTAGCCAAGTCTGGCATCGGCTCGAATATCCTCCCCGTAAAAGGAAATCAGCGTATAGCTCTTTTGCAGTCTGGAGGTAATCCGTTCCGTATAAATATCCCTTAACTTTTCCATGGACAAATTGGTGGATATGATGGTTGACATATCCAAATTCATTCTACGGTTTATTATATGGAAAAACTCAGAGGTTGTAAAGCTGTTCATCAATTCTGTACCCAAATCGTCCAGTACCAAAAGATCACAGTTTAAAACATAGTCCCGCAATTCTCCATACACCGGATCCTGCTCCAGCTTTCCCCGTCCCATCACCTCAAACAGCTCATTGGCAGTCATATATACCACAGAATAGTACCGGTCTAAAAGCTCCTTGGCAATGCAGTTGGCCAGAAAGGTCTTTCCCACCCCAGTGCTGCCGGTAAAGATAATACTGTCCTTTTCCCTGGAGAAATTTTCAATGAAATTTTTGCAGTAGTTTACCACCTTTTCCATATATCTGGCATTGGTCATGCCCACCTGGGGAAGGATCTTTTTATCATCATAGTAATCAAAGGAAAATTTTGAAAAATTCTCCCTTTCCAAGATACCAGATAGATTGGACTGGCTGTACAGCAGCCGAAGAATTTTTTGCTTAAAACAGTGGCACCGTTCTCCCTCGATCTGCCCGGTATCCTTACAGTCCGGACAGGTATAGTGCATATCCAGGTAATCCGGTGCAAAACCATTTTCCTTTAACAGCCTTTGTTTTTCCCTGGTAATCCGGGCAATCTCTGCAGAAAGCCCCACCAGACTCTTGGTGCCGGTACGAAGGCTTTGCCGGTATCTGGCCAAAGCCAGCTTTCCCGGAGCCTGGTCCAACTCCTCCATCTGGGGAATTTTCTCATAGACCTCCCTCTGTCTTTTCCGTCTTTCACTGCGATGCTTGGCCTGGATCTCCTCATATTCCCGCAGAATACTATTGTAGGACGAATTGCTGATGGGCATATCTATCTCCCTTAGATCTTTCTCTTAAGCTTATCTAACATCATGCTGTCTAAGTCATTTTTCCTTTGTTCAAAATTATGGAACTTGTTTCCTGGCTGGGGCTTGTTCTCAACAATCTTTCGAACATTGTCCTCATGCTTTGCATCCAGCTTCTTCACATCCTCCATGGTTTTCACATTCGCTCCCTTCCATTTGGTAAGAATGGAATCCGCATATTTAAAACTGGGGGTATTAATGGTTCCCATGGTTCTGTTCACTGCCTCCAAAATCAGCTCCTTAGAAAAGCCATAGGTGGAATACCATTTTTTAATATAATTATAAGTGAAAAAAAACTCTTAAATCAGGAATATTATACATCATTGAACAACTTATTATTACCAATGTCGCTATAAATGAAACAAGATATAAGATATTTACTGCTTTTTTAATATCTTCATAATCAAAGGCTTTTAATTTATCTCCTATTGTTGGTTTTTCATAATCTTTTCCAAAATAGCTTATTTTTCCTCCAAATTGTATACCTAAAGCTCCAGCATAAGCTGATTCACTTTGCCCAGAGTTTGGACTTGAATGTTTATTTCTATCTCTAAAAAATGGTATTGACAAAATTCTA
>CALISX010000423.1 GCA_938041725.1 uncultured Lachnoanaerobaculum sp. | reverse complement strand
TCTTTGCCGCCTCGTATACAGAATATTCAATATTCTGCAGCCCTGCCAGGTAAAATACCATGTTATACCCTGTCCACCGCCAAATCAGCGCCAGAATAATCACCATCCTGGCGGTGCCCACATGGGTTAAAAAATCATAGGGAGCCTGGAAAATTCCCAGCTTCAGCAAAAGGAAATTCACCAGCCCGTCATTGGCAAAAAGGGAACGGAAAATGGTGGCATAGGACACCAAAGATGTGGCGCAGGGCAGAAAAATTGCCGTGCGGAACAGACCCTTGTATTTCAGATTCTTATTGTTCAGCACTGAAGCCAAAATAAGAGCCATGACCAGCATAATGGGAACCTGAATCACCAGGTAGAAAATACAGTTCCACAAAGACTGCATAAAAATTTTATCCTTAAACATCCTGGCATAATTAAACAGCCCTCCAAAGGTCAGGGCATTCCCCTTTCCCTTATAAAAGGATAAAAGCAGCACCCGGATCATGGGATAAAAGCTCATGGCTGTTATCAAAAGCACCGCAGGTGTGAGAAAAGCCCAGCCGGACAGGCTATGCTTTTTTTGCAGGGTCAGCTTTTTGGTATTCAATGGGTTCTCCTTTCCAAAGCGCTTTTTCATGTAGAAAAGCCGGCGGCTAAACATAGCCGCCGGCAGGCTTATAGGGTTTATTCTGTCATGGCAAATTCCACTGTATCCTGGGCAACCTGCAGCTCTGCATCCACAGGAGAGCCCTGGAGCACCTTTTGATTGGCAACGGAAATCGCATCCCTGGCTTCGTAGTAATACACGCCGGTATTATTGCTGGGAACCTTGGCGGCAAATTCCGTAATATCCTTATAAATCGCCTGGCCTCCGAAAAACTCCTGGGGCTGGCTGTAAATATCGCTCTGGCCTGCGGGAATATAGGTGGACAGAGCCCCGGACTGGGGTAAAATATCCTCATAGAAGGGAACATTGCTTCCAAAGGTACTCTTTAAAAAGTCCATGGCCAGCTCCTTGTTCTTGGTATTGCTGGTAATGAGCCAGCTGGAGCCTCCATTGTTGGAATAGTTGGTGGCGGTGTCAATATTGGCAAATCTGGGTATATTGGTGATAGCCCACTTTCCGCTTTGATCCTCTGCTGTGCGGATGCTGCCAATGATCCAGCATCCCTGAATGGTTCCTGCCACATTGGATCCGGTGAGACTGCTCACATACTGATCCCAGTCATTGACTTCCACCAAAACCCCGGCATCCTTGATCTTTTTATAGGTTTCCATGGCCTCCTTTACAATGGCATTGCCTGCAATGTCAGGCTTGCCTTCTGCATCAAAGAGAGAACCTCCGGCAGACTGGATCATCATCATAATTACATCCGACTCTCCGGACATACAGGAAAGCAGGGGCTTGCCTGTTTTTTCCAATACCACTTTTCCCTTTTCAATATATTCATCCCAGGTGATGTCCTTAAAGTCATCCACCGTCAGCCCGGCCTCCTCCAAAAGGTCGGTACGATAGGCTGCAATGGCAGCTCCATTGTCAAAGGGCACTCCATAATGCTTGCCGTCCACCACGGAATAGGCTGTCTTAGCCTTGGCAAAATCCTCAAAGACAATGCCGGAACCCTCCAGGTCCAGGAATGCATCCGGGTAGCTGATGGTATTTTTCTGGAAGGCATTGTCCTGCATCAAAAGAATGTCCGGCAAAGTGGACAAATCTCCGGAGGTGGCTGCCGTAATGACCTTGGTCTGCACATCATTCCAGGGGGTTTCCACCACATTCAGCTTAAAGTCCGGATGGTCCTTTTGGTAGAACTTCTCCGCCTCCTTCATGGAATAAATATTAAAGGCAGGATCCCAGCACCACACCGTAAGGGTATTGTCCCCGGTGGCTGCCTCTGCCCCCTGGCTGCTTTGGGCCTGGCTTTGGGCCCCGGAGCTGTCCGTACTGGGAGACGCCCCCCCGCCGCATCCTGCCAAACCGGCAACCATAAGTCCTGCCAAAGCCATTGATATCATCTGTTTTTTCATCATATTCCTCCCTGTAACATAACTTTTCATAACTGCCTCTGAAGAATGTTATGAAATACAAAAAATATTGTACCGTAAATCAGAGTAACCCACAATATTTATAATCATCAAAAAAACTTTACTTATATTGTAAAATTTAACAGTGGACAAGGGGAATCCGAATTGAATCAATCAGAATCTTTCATTTGTTCCCATAAGACGCTGCCGAACCTGTACATACCTGCCAAAGAGCCGGGAATAGTCTTTCATGGGAGTATAGGTTTGTTTTTCCGGTTCCATTCTTTTCATGGCCTCTTGGCAGTCCCCTGCTCGATTCCCCCCTGTCATGGCAATGATCTTTAAGCCCAAAAGCCCACCTTGAAAATCCTGCAATACATGGATCTCCTGCTCCAAAACATCCGCTTTGATTTGGCAAAACAGCCGGGACCGGCTAAGCCCCCCGGACAGTATGGCCTTGGTAAAGGGAATTTGCAAATCCTTTAGCATCTGCAAATTCAGCCTGGTTTCAAAATTCAGCCCCTGGAGCAGACTTCGATATACCTCCCCCGGCTTTGTGTCAAAATCCAGTCCCACCAAAGCCCCTGGAACCCCTCGGGAGGCATCCATGGAATGCACTTTGCTAAAATGGGGAAGAAAAATCAGCTCGGTAGGTTCCTGAGCATTTTTTTCCAATTCTCCCTCCTGCCCTTGGTTCAGCCATTGGAAAAGCCAGCGCACCACGCTTCCATAGGTTAAAAAGGACACGGGCAAAAGATACCGTCCCGGAAGCACATAGGGCTCCAGGAACATTTTTTTCTCCAGCAAAAGCCGGGATTTTTGAAAAATCCCTTCATCCGTCAATATATTGACACTTTCCGTAGAGCCCTCTCCCATCAGCCCTTCTCCTGTGTGCTGGACTCCGCCCCCCAAAGCTGCACTCACCTGATCATGGGCCCCCATATACAATTTGATGCCAGAGGGCAGGCCCAGCTCCCGGGCCAGCCTTGGTTCCACAAACCCTATAAAATCCCCAAAATCTCTTATAGGGGAAAGCCACTCCCGCTCCACCCCGGCCTCCCGAAGCATTTGGGGGGACCAGTCCCTTTTATGGATATCATACAACAAAGTTTTAGAGGCCGTGGCGGGATCCACTCCTCCCTCCCCTGTGAATAAAAAATAAAACAAATCATTGGTAAACAATATTTTCCGGATTTTATTCCATATTTCCGGATGATGCCTCTTCCACCACTGCAAACGAAAGAAAGACAGAGATTCATTGGGATATACCCCTGTATGGTTCCATATCCCCTCCGCCCCCAGGGTTTGGATCAATTCCCTCTCCATCCCCCGGCATCGTTCATCGGTATACATGATCCAGTTGTTTAAAATACGGTTTTCTCCATCCAAAAACACAAAGGACTCCCCAATGCCGGATATGCTCATCCCTGCAGCATCTGCAGCAAAGGGAGACAGCTTTTTGATACAGGATTTCACCTTTTCAAATACCAGCAGGGGATTCAGCTCCGCCAATCCTCTGCCGGGATACACCAGAGGATAGGCCTCCTGGCTTTGGGCCAAGACCCTTCCATCATCCTCAATCACAGCCCCTTTGCAGCTTGAAGTCCCAATGTCCAAAACCAAATCCTTCATGTTTCCTATCCTTTCACGGCGCCGGAGGTCATTCCCTTCACAAACTGTTTTTGCACACAGATATAGAAAATGATCATGGGAATGGAGATAATAATCAGTATGGCAAATAAAATCCCCGGCTGGCTGTTATACACTCCCTTATATTGCTGGGCAATCAAGGGCAGGGTCTTGGTGGAGGCCTTTGTCATGGTGCATAGCGCCAGGAAAAATTCATTCCAACAGGTCAGGAAGGTCCAGATGGCCACCACCACCAGCCCGGGCTTTAATAAGGGCAGAACAATATGCCGGTAAATTCCCGTCTGGGTACAGCCATCCATCACTGCCGCTTCCTCCAGTTCCTTTGGAATCCCGCTCATAAAGCCCTGCAAAATGGTAATGGCATAGGGAATATTCAAGGCAATATAGGGAAGAATCAGGCCAAAATAATTATCCAGCAAATGCAGACAGCTGTTTAGCTGGGTAATGGGAATTACCAAAGCGCTGATGGGGATCATCAAAGTAGAAAGAATCAGGTTGTACAAAAAAATCCTCCCCCGGATATTTTTCCTGGAAAAGCCAAATACTGCCATGCTGGAGACAGCCAAAACTGCCATGGTGGACAGGGAGGAAATGGTAAAGCTTGCCAAAAAATTCAAAAATATCGTGGGATTTTCCCCAACTGCTTTCACAAAATTGGAAACTGTTATGTCCGCCACCACCAGCCTGGGATCAAAAATAGAATTCTGGCTCCGCAGGGATAGACTCAAGGCATACACCAGGGGCAATAGTACCCATACAGACATGATTCCCAGGAAGATCACCCAAAACAGGCCTGTTTTTTCTGTTTTTTTCATATTTATGACGCTCCATGTTTTATAAAGTCACCGGATCCCAGGAATTTCACCTGTACAAAGGTCAAGACCAAGGCCAGCAAAAGAACCATCATGGAAATGGCACAGGCATATCCCATTTGCAGCTGGGTAAAACCCTTAAAGAAAATATAGGTTCCCGGCATTTGGGAAGCATGGTTTGGCCCTCCATTGGTCATGACACTGACTAAGGCATAGGTTTGCAGGGAACCGATAATGCCCAGCATCAGCAGGGATTTATGCACAGAAAGCAGGGATGGAATGTAAATATAGCGTAACTCCTGCCAAACTGTGGCGCCGTCTATTTTTGCCGCTTCAATCATATCCCCGGGCACCTGGGAGATCCCCCCCACATACATAATCATAGACCACCCCGTCCATTCCCATATATTCGCCAGCATGATGCCGAAAATAGCCCTGTGCTGTTCCCCCAGCACATTGATGGTGGGGGAGACGCCGAAGGCCCTATGTAAATAATACCCGATGATTCCCTGGTAGGGCTGCCAGATCTTACTGAAAATAATGGCAACCACCGTCACAGAGATAACCACCGGTATAAAAAACAAGGTTCTAAAAAAAACCTGCTTCCCGGTACTTCCCCTGCTTCCCCTTCTCCTTAGTCTTTCTTCAATGGCAAAGGCCAGTAAAAACCCCAGGATTCCCTGGATCGGAACGGTGACCGCAATCCATAAAAATGCATTTTTTATGGATTGGAAAAAAATTTTGTCCTTTAACAGTGCTTGAAACTGCCATAGACCCACAAATTCCTTCCGGCTTTGGGTGGACCATTGAAACAAACTGTTCCACCCCACAAATAGGATGGGATATAAAATATATACTGCAAAAAAAATAATCCCCGGCAGTATAAACAGATATCCTACCCAATTAATCTGTTCTTTCTTTCTTCCAGTCATATTTCCCCCTGCTTGTGAAAACAGGCAGGCCTCCCCGCCGGGCTGCCTGCCTGATGATTCCCTATCTGTTGCTGCCATCCTGGGCTTCCTGAATATGGGCTGCCGCCTGCTCCACCGTATAGGTGCCTCCCACCAGCCCCTGCATGGCCTCTTCAATAGCAGAGGAAAGCAGGGGATCAGAAATCCTCTGGTTCACCAACCCGCCTTCAATGTCTTTTCCAGAGCGGGTAAACTCCTCAATTGCATTTTCCCTTCCCGGCCTCTCCGGCAGTTTGGATGCATCCGGCACAATCCCCGGATAGGACAAATGATTGTTCATATCATTTGCAATCTCCTGGGCCCCTGCCCCATTGGCAAAGCTCACCAGAGCCTTCCAGGCGGCTTCGGGATTTTTGCAGTTTTTGGTAATGGCATAGGCAAAATCCACCCCGCCTATGGGAGAGGCGTCGGAGAGTCCCTCCTCAATGGCAGGCAGATAAAAATAATCATAATCCCAGTTGGCCACACTGTCGGATACATCCTCAGCAGTATACTCCTGAGCCCACCAGGAACCCAAAGCCATCATACCTGCCTGCCCTGCCAAAAACAGCGTGGTTCCATCACTGTAGCTGGTGGAGGAGAGGGAACCATCCTGTATTACCCCATCGTCAAACAGCTTTTTATAATTGGTAATAACCCGCAGCATTTCTGCATCCGTCCACTTCTTTTCTCCCTGCTGGCACTGTTCAAACAGGTCCTTATCCACCTGGGTGGAGCACATTAACAGCAGGTTGATATGCTGCCATCCGTCGGCCCCGCCAAAAAACAAAGGAGCATATCCCTTCTCTCTTAACACCTTGGCGCAATGCACCAGATCAGCATAGTTTTTGGGTGTCTCCAGTCCCAGCTGCTGAAACAGGGATTTGTTGTACTCAATGAAAATATCCTGGGTTTCAATAGGAAGAATATAATAGCTGCTGTCCCCCTGGGCATTTCCCAGCTGCAGCTGGCTTTGGGTTACATTGTCATATTTTTTTGTCCAGTCCTCTCCCCACTCCTGTTTGGCATAATCCCCCAAATCCACCAGATAATCCTTGTAGGTCTGGGTCAGGGAACCGGGCTGCAGTGCAATAATATCCGGCAGATTATTGGAGGCGGCGGCAGCACTCAAGGCTTCCAGATACTCCGGATTATAATTGTAATTGGTGTATTCCACTTTAATATCCGGATTTTCCCCTTCAAAGGCCGCAATCATCTTGTTGGCAGTACGGGTAATGGGGGACCAGGTCCAAAGGGATATGCTTCCCTTCGCCCCATCCTGGGGGGCCTGGCTGACCTGACTGGCCTGACTGTCTCCTTGGGGCCCGGGAGCCTGTCCCCCTGCCTCCCGGGATCCGCAGCCTGCCAGGGAGAGCACCATGGCTCCTGCCATTGCCAAAGCCAATACATTTTCTTTTTTCATACTGAATCCTCCTGTTTTTAAAAATCTCTGCAATGAAATCCCCATCCTAGATGTTATATGAGAGATTCCACGAAATTCAACTGTTGCTGCATCACCAAGGCAGCGGCTCCGATCCCCCCCAGATCCCTTCCTCCCCTGGCAATTTCAATTCTATAATTGCCCCGGTTCTCAGGAATAACCCCCTGGTCTGCATATTTCTTCACCAAATCCGTAAATACCAGGCCAAGGGCAGCCAGCTCTCCAAACAATATGATTTCCCCGGGGGCCAGGATATTGATCACCATCCCCAGAGCCATCCCCAGGGTTTTGGCAATATTTTCCAGCAAACACAGGGAATCCCCATGTCCTTTTTGAACGGAAGCCACAAAGGTTCCCACGGTAATCTGTTCCAGATCCCCCTGTACCATTTCCTTGATTTCCCGAAATCTTCCTGCTGCAATTCCCTCTCGAATCCGGGCTGAAATGCCATAATCTGAAATCTCCGAGTTTAAGCATTCAAAGCTTCCGCAGGAACACATATAATGGGAGGAGGCAATTTTTATATGGCCGATTTCCCCGGAAAATCCGCTTTTGCTGTAGATCAGCTTATTATTGATTACCGGAATCATCCTGGCCCCTGTACGGATGGAGAGAAAAATAAAATCCTCCCTTTTGTCCTGAAAATACAGCCATTTATAGGCCAGCGCCATCACATTCACATTATTTTCTATATATACCGGCAGCCCGGTTCTTTCTTCCAGTATCTCTCGAACCGGAATATCTCTCCAGTTCTCAAAATGGCGGTAGCTCCTGGCCATTCCCTTCTCGCTGTCCACATATCCTGGAATCCCGATTCCAATACCCAAAAGCCTTTTGTTTTTTTCCCCCAGAAAGGCTTTGGCCTCCTCTATGCCGTTTTGTATTTTGTCCAGGATTTGTTCCGGTGTATCCCCCCTGTCCATTTCCCCGGATTTGGAATAAATTTTTTCTCCGGAAAAATTCAAAACCACACTGTGCTGGCATCTGGCGTTAAATTCGATGCCCAAAAAATATCCCCCCTGGGGATTGATTTTCAGCCAAATAGGCTTTCTTCCCACCCGGCTTTCCTCGCACTCCTCCTCATAGACCAGCCCCTCCTTTAACAGCTCCTCCACCACGCTTAACACCGTGGTCATACTGTAGGAGGTACTGTTGCGAAGATCATTTCTGGAAACCTCCTCTCCGAAACGGATGACACTGAGGATCTTGTTCCTTTGGTTGGCCTTTCTGTTTTCTAAAATTGATTTTTTTTCCTTTTTCATTACAACAATTGTACATGATTCTTTTGAAAGAACATCTCCACTTCATCCGGGTCTAAATCCTGCTGCTTCCCGATTTGATTGGCATAGTATAAAATTTTTGCAATGGATTCTGCTGCCTCCAGCTTATTCATGGCATCTATGGCCGTTTCCCCCACC
>CALISX010000422.1 GCA_938041725.1 uncultured Lachnoanaerobaculum sp. | reverse complement strand
TAGCTGTTGGAAACGAGGTGCTGGTGGGCCAAAAGATCGGGGAGGCTTCGGGATTTATCTCAGCCAATGTGCTCAGCTCCGTTTCCGGCAAGGTGAAGAAAATTGAGCCCAGACGGATGGCCAATGGAGCCATGGTGAATTCCATCATCGTGGAAAATGACGGAGAATACCGGACAGTAGAGGGTTTTGGGGTAGAAAGAGATCCCAAAACCCTTTCCAAGGCGGAGATTCGAAGCATTATCAAGGAAGCGGGGATTGTGGGACTGGGGGGAGCCGGTTTTCCCACCCATGTAAAGCTCACTCCCAAGGATGATGCAGCCATTGAGTATGTGATAGTAAATGGAGCCGAGTGTGAGCCGTACCTGACCTGCGACTATCGCATGATGCTGGAGGAGCCGGAGAGCATTGTGGGGGGGCTGAAGGTGATTTTGCAGCTTTTTGACAATGCCAAGGGCATTATCGGGATAGAGAACAACAAGCCAAAGGCCATAGAGATTCTCAAGAAGCTGGTGGAAAATGAACCCAGGATTGAAGTGCAGGAGCTGTTAACCAAGTATCCTCAGGGAGGAGAGCGGTCTTTGATCTATGCTGTAACAGGCAGGCAGATCAACTCCAGCATGCTTCCGGCGGATGCAGGCTGCGTGGTGGACAATGTGGATACGGTGATTTCCATTTATCTGGCTGCGGCCAAGTCCATCCCCCTTTTGCGGCGGATTATTACGGTGACAGGGGATGCGGTGGCTACGCCCCAGAACTTTAATGTAAAAACAGGCACCAATTATCAGGAGCTTTTAGAGGCAGCGGGAGGACTGACAGAGACGCCTCAAAAGATTCTTTCCGGAGGGCCCATGATGGGACAGGCCCTTTTTGATTTGAATATTCCTGTAACCAAAACCTCCTCCGCCATCACCAGCTTTAAGCTGGATCAGGTTTCCGCCAACCCGGAAACCCCCTGTATCCGCTGCGGAAGATGTGTGGATGTATGCCCCAGCACCCTGGTGCCGGTTTTGATGATGGATGCGGCCCTTCGCAATAACCTGGAGTATTTTGAAAAATTAAACGGCATGGAATGTGTGGAATGCGGTTCCTGTGCCTATGTCTGCCCTGCCAAGAGACCCTTGACCCAGGGCTTTAAATTCATGCGTCAGGCTGTCATGGCCAAGAGAAGGGCAGAGGCCCAAAAAGCCAAGGAGGTAAAAAAATAATGGAAAATCAATTTCATGTATCCTCCTCCCCTCATGTGAGGGACAATTCCTCCACAGCGTCGATTATGCGGGATGTGGTGATTGCCATGGTGCCCACAGCGGCCTTTGGATGCTACCAGTTTGGACTAAATGCTTTGCTGGTGATTTTATTTACTGTGGCAGCCTGTGTGCTGGCGGAATACCTGTATGAAAAGGGAATGAAAAAGCCCATTACCACTGGAGATTA
>CALISX010000421.1 GCA_938041725.1 uncultured Lachnoanaerobaculum sp. | reverse complement strand
CCGATTGCTGACAATGCAGCGGTCCGGCCCGTTCCAATTTGTTAAAACCCGTCTCCACAGAGCCGGAGGAATGGCAAAGGGTTTTTGCAGCTCCTTTTCATCCTCCATAACATTGTAACGGTCAACATGCACAATACTTTTTTCCCTTTCTGGTAAAATCTCAAAAAGGTTTAAAAGCTCCCCAGTCCCACTGTTAATTTTAAATTTCAGCTCCTCCGGATACAAGGGAATCAACTGGAAAAAATGCACCTTTTCTCCAGATACCAGCATACATTCTGCTGATTCCTTGTCAAATCCCATGGGATCCAAAAGCAGAGAGCTGTTAAAACGGGTATTGGAGGCATAGCTGTCTTCTCTTTGTACAGAATGCCAAAGTCCCAGCCAGGAGTCTTCCTCAAAGGGCAGCCTGGCCGTATCCCGTAAAAGCCGAACCGGCCAATACCATCTTTCATCCTTCAGACTTTCTGCATCCAGTCTCCAATGGGGGGGCAGATTAATCAAAAGCTCTATTCTGGCCCTTTCCAGCTCCGGGAAGGTATCCGGCACTTCCATCCGTTTTGCTCCCATCCCCAGAGTTACCAATGTATAGTAATCCCTTCCCTTTCTAGGACGGATCAAACAAATGTCAGAATGAATAATACTGGAGTTTTTTTCATGGAGCATATCCTCAAAATCTCCAAAGTATTTCTCAATATGTTCCTCCACCCTGTCCCAATCCTGTTCTCCATACATCACAGGGGGAATAAAGGGTTCCTGTTCTTCCTCCTCTACATCCTTTTCCTGATCATTTTCACTCTCCAAATCAGCATCCCCAAGAGCTTCTGCTTCCTTCTCCGAAGCAGCTTCTTCTTGTTCTTTTTCTTCTTCCCCTGCACTCCCAGGTGCTGTATCTTCGTTTGCCTCTTCCTCCGTACTCCCAGGTGCTGTATCTTCGTTTGCCTCTTCCTCTGCGCTCCCAGGTGCTGTATCTTCGTTTGCCTCTTCCTCAGATACAATTTCGTCTTCTGTCCCTTCTTCAGGCTGAAATGTTTGTACCTCCTCCTCTGGCTCTTCCTCTTCTATCGGCGTTTCTTCCTCCAAAGAGGACTCCTCCAGGTTCAGGTTCAGACCCTCTTCAGACCTTTCTCTGGAGCCATCCTCCTCCAGTCCCAGAGCATGGTCCTCCATATCTTCCACATCCTCAGAAACTTCCGATTCTTCCTCAGATTCTTCCTTTTCCAAAGAAGTATCCGATTCTTCCCCATCTAAAAAGCCTTCCGATTCTTCCCTGAGATTTTCCTCCTCTTTTTGCACCTCTGCCGGCTCTTCCTTTGTATCTGCTCCTGCTTCCTCCTCTGTAATAGCCACTGTCTGAGGCTCACTTTCCTTCTCAAAGGATTCCTCTTCCATCACCTGGACTTCCTCCTCCAAAGGACTTTCCTCCATCACCTG
>CALISX010000420.1 GCA_938041725.1 uncultured Lachnoanaerobaculum sp. | reverse complement strand
GAGCTGCAATGATTCTTGCCATGGAAAGAATTTTCTCCGGATGTTTCCAGTCCTCAATCTCCCATAGAGAATCTGCTCCCAGAATAAAGGAAAACTCTGCCTGGGGATAGTATTCCCTTAAATCCTGCAAAATCCGATAGGTATAGGCCTCCCCTTCCCTTCTCCTTTCAAAATCGGAAGAAAGAAAGCCATCCTGATCCTGAATGGCAAGCTCTGTCATTTTAAGCCTGTCTTCGTAGGGAGTGATCTGTTTCCCCTGCTTATGGGGAGGAGAGACTGCTGGCATAAACCACACCGCCTCCAGCTCCCCCTCTATCTTTGCCTCCCTTGCCAGGGCCAAATGACCAAAGTGGATGGGGTCAAAGGTTCCTCCGAAAATTCCCACCTGCTTCATGGTTATTTAGGCAGGGAAAGCTTACGGTTTTTGGGATCATAGGCCTCTTTGTACAGTATAATCTTTTTTCCGATTACCTGTACCAGCTGGGCATCCACAGCCAGGGCCAGGGCCTTGCCCACCTCCACCGGATCCTCCAAACAGTTTTTTAAAACGGAAACTTTAATTAATTCCCTGGCTTCCAGTGCCTCCCGCACTCCCCCTATGATTTCCTCTGTGAGAGAGGCCTTTCCAATATGCACCACCGGGTCTGTCTTGGTTCCCAGCCCCTTTAAATAAGCCCTTTGTCTGCTGTTCATTCCCCCTCCTATTTGTAATAATCAAATTCATGGCCATACATTCGCACCGTATCCCCGTCCTGGATCCCTGCTTTCTCCAGTTCTTCCAAAATCCCTGCATCCTTTAGGAATTTTTGGAAAAAGGCAAAGCCTTTTTCAGAATCCAGATTGGTATACCCCAGCATTTTTTCAATTCTGGGGCCTTCCACCACATAGACTCCCTCCTCCAGCTCTACTGTAAAGGGAAGCGGCGGTTCCTGGGTATCCTCCGGTTCATACTCCCGTTCAAAAATAATGGGAGCAGCATCCAGTGTTTTTAGAATATCCTGGACGGCATATAAAAGGGTTTGCACCCCCTCTCCGGAAACACCGGAAATAGGATAAACAGGTATCTCCGAAAAGGACTGGCGGATTGTTTCCACCACCTGTTTTCCCCCATCAAACAAAGCATCCACCTTATTGGCTGCAATAATATGGGGCTTATCCAAAAGAGAGGGATCATATTTTTCCAGTTCCCGGCGGATGGTATGAATGTCCTCCACCGGATCTCTTCCCTCTGTGGAAGCGGCATCCACCACATGCACCAGCACCTTGGTTCTTTCCACATGACGCAAAAAATCATGACCCAGACCCACCCCCTGGGAGGCTCCTTCAATCAATCCCGGAATATCCGCCATGACAAAGCCTCCTCCAGGCAGATCCACCACCCCCAGATGGGGATCCAGCGTGGTAAAATGGTAATTGGCCACCTTTGGCCTGGCATTGCTGATCCTGGAAAGCAAAGTGGATTTCCCCACATTGGGAAAGCCCACCAGCCCCACATCCGCCAGCACCTTCAGCTCCAGCTGTACAAAAAGCTCCTGGCCCGGTTTTCCCGGTCTGGCAAATTTCGGCACCTGCATGGTGGCGGTGGCAAAGTTCATATTTCCAAGCCCTCCTTTGCCTCCCCGAAGTATGGTCTCCCTTTCATTGCCTCCGGACATGTCTGCAATAACCTTGCCGCTTTCAAAATCCTTAATCACGGTTCCCTCGGGAACTTTAATGATCAGGTCCTTGGCATCCGCTCCATGACATTTTCTTTTGCCTCCAGGCTCTCCGTCCCCTGCAATATATTTTT
>CALISX010000419.1 GCA_938041725.1 uncultured Lachnoanaerobaculum sp. | reverse complement strand
CAATGGATTCTCCCTTGATCAAACCCGTTGTCAAAGAGTCTTTCACAGTTTTGGCAAAACCAGAGGCATTTTTCCAGATTCGCCGGGAAAAGTTGGACTTTGCATAGCTCCTTAAAATGATTTCCTTCACGGCATTTTGATCCGGGGAGACAAAGTCCTTTCCAAAGCTCAGGGCCTGCTGGGTATTGAATATTTTGCGGAAATAGTCTGATTTATACTGATTTTGTAAAAAATCATACATCTCCGCCCCGTTTCTATTCCCCAGAGAAAGCGCTGTCATATCAATCTGCTGCTTCATCATCTCCAGGTGTGTGATATAGCCGGTTTTTGATTTTCCCTTTAGCAGCTGCTCCATAGCGTCCAGCCTTTCCTCCGTGGCCTTAATCATTTCCTCTGGCAGTGATCCGCTGGCCTTAGCCTGCTCTAGCTTCTCCCTTTCTTCTAAAAGCCTATTTAGCAGCCCCTTTGTTTCAGCTGCAGCTGTTCCCAGCTTGCCCTTTGCAGCCAAAAGCTTTGCATTATCCTCTCCTATTGCCTTATAAAGCTTAGCCAGCTCCTCCTCCAGTTCCTTAGAGGCCTTTCCATAGGCAGTCCGCAGCTTGGTATTGATGTACTTTTCCCCATGATTAACAGAAATTTTCTTATCCTTCAGGGCTCGCTTTTCCCAGTAATCTTGTGGTTTCATGATTAAATCACCTCAAGCCACCTGTAATAGCGTTCAAATTGCTCCTTGCTCACAGGGAACATCTGTCCGTCTTCATCCTTCACAATATAATCTCCAGGTTTCACCAAAAGGCTGCCGCCCCGGCAGCGAATGAAAGCCTCCCCAGGCTTTTTAGGCTGCTTAAAGCTGCTAAAGTAAAAAGTCCCTTTCTTAAAGGCTGTTTCCAGCCACTCCGGGACATAAAACATACCATTCCGGTCTTTTATATCTCCGTCATATAAAAAAGCCTCTACCTGCCTGGCCAAACTAAGGTAGATCCCATAACTTCCTGTCACACTTCCCCCTCCATAAAAAGCCCCTCACTTTCCCTAGCTTCTTTTTCAATCCGCTTCATCTCCTCATCCACATCCTGCACAATTTCCACCGGCAGCATGCCAAGCTGCGTCCGCTTGCTTACAACGCTTTCCAGCTTGGCAGCGTTCTCTATGATTTCAGAAATATTTTCGATGAAATTTCTTGTATACTTCTGGCGCACGGTACGGGCATCATACTTTGTAGACTTCTTCAAGTTAATCCAGTCAGTGATCATTTGAATTTTTTTGGTCTTGGCCAGCCTCATACGATTTTCCTTCATGATGGCCAGCTGCTCCAGCCCGATCAGCTTATACTTGATTGCGATTCCAGATAGATCCCCGGCAAAGCTCTCATCTGTCATGGCCGGAACCTGAGAGGTGAAAAATATATCCTTGAAAAGCCGATCCTTAAAATTTTCTATAGAACCATCATCGTCATCTTTTACAAGGAATTTTGCATCTCCCCGCTCATCAAGGTACATGACCCTGCAATTTCTTAGGGTTTCCTCGGCCTTGTTTTGATCCAGATCCTCCCCCTGTGCATCCACCATACCTCCTTCAGATCCTCTGATCACAAGATAAGCATCCGTGAAGTAGTCCATGTCATTGGCAGTGTTTGATTCTGCCCTATCATAGGCATCAATCAAAGAAAGCACACTCTCATAATCTCCGGCTCGCTCCTGGGTGTTCCAGTATACAATCAGCGGCACATCCCCCAGAAAGTGACTTTGGACATCTTCCAGGCTAAAAAGCCCTGTTCCATATCTCCTTGAAAAAATCCAAATGTTGGCTTTATCATATACCGCTGCCTTTTCTGTGATCAGCTTCCCATCCAAATCATAGGTTCTGGAAAGCTTAATAAAGCCATTTAAAAATTCGCCGGGATTCGAGGAGTAAATAGGGATGATATCCTCTGCCCTATACTGCCTGGCTCTCAGCTCTCCCTTTTCATCCACATATAAAAGTTCAAAAGCGATCCCTTTTTTAGAGGCTTCCTTTGAGATCTCATAGTCAAAGCTGCCGGAATCATCCAGATACTGCATCAAAAACTCTTTATACTCTGGGTCCTCCACCTGATACTCCACTGGGCGGCCAATAAAGTAACTGGTGGCCATGTTGGTGATATATTTGGCAAATCCATGGAAAATTTTATTATTGGGCTTTTTACCCTTCATGGTTCTGCTTGCAATGGCTTCATTTCTCACGTTGTAATAGTTTTCCAGTGTTATAAAGCGCCCCAAATGGTTTTGCTGGAAATTCCAGACCAGCTTGGTTAGAAATCTTTCATCCACCACCTCATCCATCTCAAAATAATACATAGATCACCTATATCCCAAAGCGGGCCTTGCTTCCCACTCTGGCTCTCTTTTTGCCCTTTACTTCTCCATTTACCATTTCCACCAGCCCGGTCAGTGTGTCTTCCGCATCATCATGCTCATTTTTGCCTTTCCGCTGGTATTTTTTTACAGCACGGGCAAATTCCGGAAATCGCTTCTCCCAATCCTCCGGCATGATGACCTGATCCATCACATTGGTTGCATTGGAGAGGATTCTGGTCTTTTTATTCTTTGTTTGGGAAAACCATGTCACCATACACCGAAAGGCCTTTAAGTCCTTTAGATGCCGGATCACATTCCTTGAAAACCCCCGGCCCCCGTTATTGCTTTCAATCAGGCATTCCCTGGTTCCGGCCAAAGCAAGCCGCCGGGCCGTCTCCGGCTCTGTCGTTTCCATAGCTTCCTCTGTGTAATAAATATCCTGCACATAGGCATAGCGCCCTATTACGGCAGCAGCAATCATACAAAGGTAGTCCGCTCCGGTATCCGCAGTATCCACATAGGCAATCAGTCGCTCTGCCTTATCCGGATCAAATACATCATAGGTCTTGAATGTCCCATAAAGGCTGCCTTTCTTATCCACCGGCTCCTGCATATAGTTGGCCAGCCAGATATCCTCATCCAAAGTATTTTTCTTCATAAGAAGGTCCTTTGTGCTGTACAAGTCCTCACAAATGCTGTTTCCCTCCGGATCCATGGCCGTCAACTTTAGCTCATAGCAGCGCTGCGGAAATTCCGCCATCAGCCGCCCCGCCAGATCATCGCTGGCCCACCTGGTTTGAATCACGATTACAAGGGCTCCGTCCAGCATCCGGGACTGGAAGGTATTTTTGTAAAAGCTCCAAATCTCCTCTTTTTTGTTATCATCCACCGCTTCCTTGGCATTTTTAAGCGGATCATCTATGATCCCGATATTTCCACGCATACCGGTTATGGAACCGTCAAAGGAAGTGGCCAGATAGCTCATATAGGAACCTTCTAAAGACCACCGCTCCATAGCTCCATCCCCATACTTGATTCTTGTATCCGGGAAAAAGCTGTTTACCGTGTAGTAATTCAGGTCTCCAAGAATTTCCAGATCCTGGATTGCCTCCCGTACACTTTTGGAAAAAGTAAGGGAAAGAGTCTGATTATAGGAGACTGCAATCACCTGGGTTTTTGGATTCTTTCCCATACACCAGGTAATAAAGGTGGAGGCTGTATAGGATTTCCCAAAGCCCGGCGGCTCATTGATGATTAAAATATCTGCCGCCTGACCGCTTTTAGACAGCAGCCTTTTCTCATAAGCTGCCTGCAGAGTATGGCAGATTTCGTCCTGGTATGCTCTCTCCGGCTTAAAAAAGTCCGGATTTCTAAGATTGCAAAAAGTCCGAAAATCTTTAATTCCAGCCTGGATGTTTCTTCTCCTCACCGACTCTGGGGAGTTATCCAGGCCCTTAAGGCCTGCTTCCCGCTCCTGGTACTCTTTGGCAAAACCCAAAAAGCTGCTGTCAGTATTTTTCATAGCTTAGGATCATGGCGGCCAGATCATGCTCTCTGCGGATAGTCTCCGATGTGATTTCACTGCCCCGCAGCCTATGCTCTCTATCCCACTGCCTTTGGTACCCTTTTCTTGCAGCAGCTTTTTGGGCACTCCTGGCCCTTTTTTCTTCTTCATACCCGGATTGCCGGGATAGATGCCCCTGCACGCTTCTTCTGTTTTTTCCTAAAGCTTTGGCAATCTCATTGATGCACTTCTTTTGTATAAAAAAAAGCCTCCCGGCTTCTTTCCTCCAATCAGATTTGGCCACCATGCCTCTCCTTTCTTCCCATTTTTGTCGGATTATTTTTAGGCATGACAATAGACTGCAGCGCCGCTGCCCTGCCTGTTTCTCTATACCGTTTAAAACACGTTTAACTACCGTTTAAAAACGTCGAAACAATTTTCGCCGAACATTTCCCCACCAAAGAATTTTTTATCATTCTGGGACCTTCTGGCGTGTTGTTTCCTCTTCTGTCTCCTCGGCCAATTTAATGAGTATTTCTGCTACATCCGGATGGGAGGCAGCAATCTCTTTGAAAATCTTTTCCTTCAGCACATTCATGGCAGCATGGATTTCCCCGGCGGACTTTCTGGCCGTAATTTTCAGCCGCTCATTACTGATCTGGGCGTTTTGCAAGGTGGCAATTGCCTTGGCTGCTCCGGCCATGGTTTTACCATCCAGCTCGTCCTTCATGATGGTTTCCATCAAAATCTGGCTCATAAGCAAGTTGTTGGCCTCATGCAACTCCGTCGGTGGCCGATCCACCTCATCCTCTGCCAAAAGCTTCGCAAACTGCTTGGCCAGCCTAACGGACTCAAACCGCTTTAAGTATCTCCGCCCATATCGTCCCACACTGGACTCATGCACCTCATACCCGCCTTCCTGCAGGCCTCCGGCAATCTCCTTATAGGTCTCCCCATTTAAAAGCTTCTCCTCTACCTCTTCCCGTACTGCTGCAGGCAGCTGATCCATCTTTCCATGTGCCCGGTTTTTATCAGCCATCGGACTGTTCCTCATCCTTCCCATCCAAATGGTCTATCCCTTTATCTGTGATAAAGAACACCATTCGGATAATCCCCTGCCTCTCATTGGAGTAGTCCTTTTTCCGGATCCACCCCTTGCTTTCCATATACCAAAGCGCCTCATCAGTCCTTTCTTCTTCAGCGCCCATGTGTTTTAGCAGCGCCCTGATAACCTGCCTGCTCATACCCTCTGATAAAGACTGCTCCAGCGCCTCCAGGATCCTGTCCTGTATAATTTCCTTTTGGGCCCGGTCTATCATTCGGTTAT
>CALISX010000418.1 GCA_938041725.1 uncultured Lachnoanaerobaculum sp. | reverse complement strand
AGCCTTTTAATAAAACCCACCTGGGAGGAGATTCCAAAGGGGCTTTCCTTTGATGCCATGATTCAGATTGATCCGGGAACCGCCTTTGGCACCGGATCCCATGAAACCACCAGACTGTGTATAGAGGCCATGGAGCTTTACAAAAATACACTGCCGCCTCAGTACAGGGTGCTGGATGTGGGCACCGGCAGCGGTATTTTAGGGATTGCAGCTTTGCAGTTTGGGGCAGGCCAGGTGTGTGGCATTGATGTGGATGAAAATGTGGCCCCGGCGGTTGCTGACAACCTTCGGGCCAATGGCATTGCCCCGGAGCAGTTTTTTGCTGCCTGGGGAGATATTTTAACAGACCGGGCTTTTCGGGATTCCCTGGGATGTTATGATCTGGTGCTTGCCAATATTTTAGCGCCGGTGATTACAGGTCTGATTCCCATCATTCCGGATCATTTAAAACCCGGCGGGATATTCATTGCCTCCGGCATTATCAACACCAAGGAGGAGGCGGTGGTGCAAGCCCTTTTGAAGGAGCCGGGACTTGCTCTTTTGGAGGTGCGCCGTCTGGGAGAATGGGTCAGCATCATCGCAAAAAGGAGTTAGATGTATCATTTTTTTATCACGCCGGATCAAATGCAGGGAAAAAGGGCCTTTATTACCGGGAAGGATGTGGCCCATATCTCTTTGGTGCTTCGTATGAAGCCGGGAGAGATGCTTTTAATCAGCACCGGAGAGGACTGGGATTATCTATGTGAAATTACAGCCATCACCCCGGAGCAGGTGGAGCTGGCGGTGACCCAGGAGCATGTGGGGGCCAGGGAGCTTCCCTCCCGTGTATTCCTTTTACAGGGACTGCCAAAGGGGGATAAGATGGAGGATATTTTGAAAAAAAGCATTGAGCTGGGAGTCCATCAAGTTCTTCCTGTTATTACCAAAAGGTGTATTGTACGATTGGAGGGCAGAAAAAAAGAGGCGAAAAGACAGCGCTGGCAGGCCATTGCAGAAGGAGCCGCCAAGCAGTCTAACAGAAGCCTCATTCCCCAGGTGCAGCTTCCTGTGGCTTTGGAGGAGGCTTTGGAGCAGGTGGGGAATCTGCCGGTGAAGCTGATGCCCTATGAAAAAGCCCAGGGCATGGATCAAACCAGAAAAATCCTGGGAGAATTAAAGCCCGGGGAGGATGTGGCGGTGCTGATCGGCCCGGAGGGAGGATTTGAAGAGGAGGAGGTAAAGCTGGCCCAAAAAGCAGGCTTTATCCCCATTACCCTGGGAAGACGCATTCTGCGCACAGAAACCGCCGGAGTTGCTCTGCTGGGAAATATTATGTTCAGGCTGGAGGAATAGAAATGGACGTTTATTTTGACAATGCAGCCTCCACAAGGGTTCGAAAAGAAGTGATAGAGCTGATGGTAAAAACCATGGAAGCAGACTATGCCAACCCCGGTGCCAGACATAAAAAGGGGGTGGAGGCGGAGGAGTACATCCGTCAGGCCGCATCCCGCATCGGGAAATGCATCGGGGCCCAGCCAAAGGAAATCCTTTTCACCTCCGGCGGCACAGAATCTAATAACCTGGCTCTGACAGGAGCTGCCAGAGCCAATGCCAGACAGGGAAGGCATATCATCACCTCTGCCATAGAGCATGCGGCGGTATATCGGCCCTTGGAGGCCTTGCAGGAGGAGGGGTTTGAACTGACGGTGCTGCCAGTGGACAAAAGGGGGCAGGTATCCCAGAGGGCTTTGAAAGAAGCCCTTCGAGAGGATACCATTCTGGTTTCCATTATGTATGTAAACAATGAAATGGGAGCCATAGAGCCGGTGGACTGTTTTGGGCCTTTGATTAAGGCAGCCAATCCCCACACCCTTTTCCATGTGGATGCCGTCCAGGCTTTTGGCAAGCTTCCCATACGGGTAAAGGACTGGAGGATTGACCTGCTCTCTGTTTCGGGACATAAGCTGCAGGGTCCCAAGGGGGTGGGATTTTTATATGCCGCCTCCGGGGTGAAGCTGGCTCCATTGCTTTTTGGCGGGGGACAGCAAAGGGGGCTTCGCAGCGGTACCTTAAATGCCCCGGGGATTGCAGGTCTGGGACTGGCCGGAGAGCTGGCCTATTCGGATCTGGCAAAAACCACGGAGGAGATTCGGAACATTTCAGAATGTATTATCAAGGGTCTTTCTGATGTGGAGGGGGTGTACAGCAATTCCTGTCTGGAGGAGGGCGTTCCCCATATTCTCAGCCTTAGGGTAGAGGGGATTCCCAGCGAGGTGCTGCTTCACGCTCTGGAAGAGAAGGGGATCTATGTGTCCAGCGGCGCTGCCTGCTCCTCCAGCCATCCCGGGATCTCCGGCACCCTGCGGGCCATTGGTTTAAGGGAAGAGGAGGCTGCCTCCACCATTCGGCTGTCCTTTTCCAGGGATACCACTTTGGAGGAGGGGGAATACTTTTTGAAACAGTTCCGGGCGCTTTTGCCTCTGTTAAGAAGATTTGTGAGGAGATAATGGAATATCATTCTTTTTTAATTAAATACGGAGAAATCGGGGTTAAGGGAAAGAACCGCTACCGTTTTGAGGATGCCCTGATGAAGCAGATCCGCAACACTTTGCGCCGGGAACCGGGGGAATTTACTGTAACCAAGGAGCTGGGAAGAATTTATGTGGAAACCAAGGGGGACTATGATTATACCCGGGTAACGGAACGGCTTAGCCGGGTTTTTGGAATTGTAAGCATTTGCCCCATGGTGCGGATTTTGGATAAGGATTTTGAAAATCTCAAAAGGGCCGTGGTGGACTATATGGACCAGGTTTATCCTGAGAAGAATCTCACCTTTAAGGTGGATACCAGAAGGGCGGACAAATCCTATCCCGGCACCTCAGAAAGCATTAATGCGGCTTTGGGGGAGGCCATTTTGCATGCCTTTCCCCAGATGAAAGTGGATGTAAAACAGCCCCAGGTACGGCTCCGGGTGGAAATCCGCACCCATATCAATCTCTATTCCCTGGAAATCCCAGGGCCCGGGGGCATGCCTGTGGGCACCAATGGACGGGCCATGCTTTTGTTATCCGGGGGAATTGACTCTCCTGTGGCAGGCTATATGATTGCCAAAAGAGGGGTGCAGATTGAGGCGGTATATTTCCATGCGCCTCCCTATACCTCAGAGCGGGCCAAGCGAAAGGTGATGGATCTGGCTGCCATTGTGGCAGGCTATGCAGGTCCCATCAATCTGTACATTGTAAACTTTACCCAGATCCAGCTCTATATCTATGAGAACTGCCCCCATGACGAGCTGACCATTATCATGCGCCGGTATATGATGGAGATTGCCCAAAGGATTGCCATAGAAAATAAGGATCAGGCGCTGATTACAGGGGAGAGCATCGGACAGGTGGCCTCCCAGACCATTGATTCCTTGGTGGTGACGGATGCCGCTGCTCTTTTGCCGGTATTCCGCCCCTTAATCGGCTTTGACAAGCAGGAAATCGTGGCCATTTCTGAAAAAATCGGCAGCTTTGAAACCTCCATTGAACCCTATGAGGACTGCTGCACCATTTTTGTGGCAAAGCATCCCGTTACCAGGCCGGTGCTGGAAAAGATCCAAAAATCCGAGGAAAAGCTCCAGGGAGAAATCGAAGCCATGATGGAGACGGCCCTGGCCACCAGGGAAAGGGTATTGTGTAAATAAAAAAGCCCCCCTTGGGGGGCTTGCATCATGCAATAATGTAGGGCTTAAGAGCCTCCAAAATCTGGTCTAAGTTGCTGTCTGCGTCTGCGTGGATATTTAAATCAATGGGCTTGGAAAGATCCAGGCTGAAAATACCCATGATTGACTTTGCATCAATTACATATCTTCCGGAAACCAGGTCAAAGTCTACATCATACTTTGATAACTCGTTTACGAAAGATTTTACCTTGTCAATGGAATTCAATGAAATTTGAACTGTTTTCATATTATAACCTCCGTTCATCCATATGCCGGGGATAGCCCCTTGTAAATCGTTTTGCTTTTTCTATCCTACCTATATTTTATTTTAAAGTCAATAAGAAGTAGGGCAAAGATAAAATGTTTTTCCCTGCCTTGACCATAGAAAGGTTTTTATGAGAACAGTAGCGTTTCATACCCTGGGCTGCAAAGTAAATATCGTGGAAACCCAGGCCATGCAGCAGTTGATGGAGGATGCGGGATATAAAACCGTGGATTTTGAGGAAAGGGCGGATGTATACATTGTGAATACCTGCTCCGTAACCAATGTGGCGGATAAAAAATCCAGGCAGATGCTCCATCGGGCCAGAAAAAGAAATCCCCAGGCCATTGTGGTGGCAGCCGGGTGCTATGTCCAGTCAGCTGCAGAGAAATTAAAGGAAGACCTTAGGGTGGATCTGGTGGTGGGCAATGATCGGAAAATGGAAATGGTCCATATTCTGGAGGGATATTACCGCAGCCGGAAAAAAAAGGATTTCCTGGAGGACATGGCAAAGATCAGAGAATTTGAAAAGCTAAGGGTGCCAAGGAAAACAGGACATACCCGGGGCTTTGTAAAAATTACCGACGGCTGCAACCAGTTTTGTACCTATTGCATCATTCCCTTTACAAGAGGGCGGGTGCGCAGCAGGACAATGGAGGATGTTTTAGAGGAGGTGCAGACTTTGGTAAGGGGAGGCTGCAGGGAGGTGGTGCTGACGGGGATTCATCTCTCCTCCTATGGGGTGGATTTTTCCGATCAAAGCTACAATGCCCGGATGGAAGAATGTACCAGGCGGGAGGAAAATGACGAGGGCTTTTTGCAGCACAACGGGCTTTTGCAGCTTTTGAATGCCATGGAAGGAGTGGAGGGATTGGAGCGGATCCGCCTGGGCTCCCTGGAACCTAGAATTATTACAGAGGGATTTTTGGAGGGATTGAAAAAAAATACAAAGTTTTGCCCCCATTTCCACCTGAGTCTTCAAAGCGGCTGCAATGCCACCTTGCAAAGGATGAACCGGCGCTATACCACAGAGGAATTTTACCAGGGGGTGGAGGCCATCCGCAGACATTTCCCTGCACCTGCTGTTACCACAGATATTATTGTGGGATTTCCCGGGGAAACCCAGGAGGAATTCCTGGAAAGTCTGGCCTTTGTCCAAAGGGTGGGATTTTATGAAACCCATATTTTTCCCTATTCCAAACGGGAGGGCACAAGAGCGGCGAAAATGGAAAAGCAGATTTCTTCAGAGGAAAAGCAAAGAAGAGCCGCACTCTTTCAAGGTCTGAATGCAAAGAAGGCCGAGGCCTTTCGAAGGGAAAGGCTGGGATGGGAGGAGGAAATCCTCACAGAGGAGGAATTTTCCCGGGAAGGAGAGACATATCTGACAGGCTATACCAGGGAATATGTGCGGGTGGCTGTGAAAAAGAAGGATCAAAAACCCAATACTTTGGTGAAGGGAAGGGTTTTGGGCTTTTTAACTCCAGAGCTTTTATACATGGAGTAGGGGATTTTGTCTTGCAATAAATGGGGTTTTCGTTTAGAATACAGAGTATTATAAGAGGGCAGGTGTATGATGGATGTTGGGAATACACAGTACTTTAAGGCTGTGCAGGAGAGAAAAATGGTTGTCAGCCAGGTTTTAGAGCTTGTGTATGAGGCATTAAAGGAAAAGGGCTACAACCCGGTGAATCAGATGGTAGGATATATTATGTCTGGGGATCCTACCTATATCACCAGTCATAAAAGCGCTAGAAGCCTGATTATGCGGGTAGAGCGGGATGAGATCGTGGAAGAACTTCTAAAAAGCTATATCAATACAAGATTGGAGTAGGCTTGGCCTATACAACTGATTAAGCTGCGTAACGGACCTGGTGGGGCGAGGTCATTTTAAGGGGATAGCTATGCCCTTTTCACCCGGCCGTTTTGGCCGGGTTTTTTAGGAGAGAGAATTTTGCAAAGGATAAGAAAGCCATGAGGATCATGGGTCTGGATTACGGGGCCAAAACCATTGGGGTGGCCCTAAGCGATGCCCTGGGGCTGACAGCGCAGCCCTTTGAGACCATTTGGAGAAAAGAGGAAAACAAGCTGCGAAGATCCCTGGCCAGGCTTTGCGCCATCATTGAGGAAAAGGAGATTTCCCAGATTGTGCTGGGGCTTCCCAGGCATTTAAACGGAGCCCAGGGGGAGCGGGTGCGCCGTACCTTGGAATTTAAAGAAAAGCTGGAAAAGCGTACATCTGTGCCCATTCTCCTTCAAGACGAGGGTCTTACCACCTTTGCAGCCAGGGATATTTTAGAGGAAAGCGGCGTCAAAAGGGAGAATCAAAAACAGGTAATTGACCAGGTGGCAGCAGCGATTATTTTACAGGAGTTTATGGAGGGAAATGGCCTTGGAAAACAAGATTGTATTAACCGACGGTAAAGGGGATGAGCTGAACTTTTATATTTTAGAAAGAGCCCAGGTGAAGGGTGTGAACTATATTCTGGTCACGGATGAGGAAGACGGAGAGGGGGATGGAACCTGCTATATTCTGAAGGAGGTGGAGGACACCGATGAAGAGGTTGTATACGAATTTGTAGACAACGACAATGAAATGGATCAGGCCTATGAAGTTTTCCGTTCTCTCATGGAAGATGCAGATTTGATTAAATAAACCCAGAGGAAAGGAAGTGAAAGATTGAGTGATAACGAATACAATCCGTTAAAAGCCATTCAAAAGATTAATGAAGCAAATAAGAATTTGCAGGATGCACCGGGGGAGGAGAAGCCTCCCAAAAAAGAAAAAACCGTAAATGCACGGAAAAAGCATGAACAGACCAAAACAGAAAAGGCGGATAAAACAGAAAAAAAGCCGGCGGCCAGAAGAACCAGAAAGACGGCAGCAGAATCCGTTTTAGAGGGAACGCAGCTGACTCTCCCCCTGGAAGAGGATAAATCCCTGGAGAAAAAAACCAGGTATGTCAAGCCTGCAGGGAAGGCTGTGCCCACCTTGGAGGAGCAGATTTCCAGTATCCTGATGGAAAATAACGGGCGTAAGAAAAAAACCAGAACCACCCGGAAAAACGGGAAAAAGGTGAAGGTGATTCCCCTGGGCGGTTTGGAACAGATCGGCATGAATATCACTGCCTTTGAATATGGAGACAGTATTTTGGTGGTGGACTGCGGACTGGCCTTCCCCGGGGATGATATGCTGGGAATTGATTTGGTGATTCCGGATATCAGCTATTTAAAGGACAATTTTGACAAGGTAAAGGGCTTTTGCATTACCCATGGACATGAGGACCATATCGGCGCCCTTCCTTATATCCTAAAACAGCTGAATGTGCCGGTGTTTGGCACCCGGCTTACCTGTGCCTTGATTGAAAGAAAGCTGAAGGAGCATCAGATTGACAAAACCACTAGGATGAATGTGGTAAAATA
Organism: uncultured Lachnoanaerobaculum sp.; assembly: GCA_938041725.1. GTDB lineage: Bacteria > Bacillota > Clostridia > Lachnospirales > Lachnospiraceae > Lachnoanaerobaculum. The sequence goes on along the minus strand of CALISX010000418.1, from coordinate 2,714 downwards.
CGGGGATACCGTGACCTTGGGAGACTTCAAGGTGGAGTTTGTTAAAACCAACCATTCCATTGTAGATGCCGCTGCCCTGGCTATTTTCTCTCCGGCAGGAACCATTTTCCATACAGGAGACTTTAAGGTGGACTATACGCCGGTGTTTGGAGATGCAGCGGATCTGGGACGAATGGCAGAGATCGGAAAAAACGGCTGCCTGGCCATGCTTTGCGATTCCACCAATGCCATCCGCCCCGGCTTTACCATGTCGGAGCGCACCGTGGGAAGAACCTTCGATATTATTTTTGCAGAGCATAAAAACAGCCGGATCATTGTGGCCACCTTTGCCTCCAATGTGGACCGGGTGCAGCAGATCATTAACACCGCCTACCGCTATGACAGGAAGGTGGTGGTGGAGGGCCGCAGCATGGTAAATGTCATTGGTACCGCCAATGACTTGGGATACATTGATATTCCTGAGGGAACCCTGATTGAGATTGAGCATTTAAAGGATTATCCTCCGGAAAAAACGGTTTTAATCACCACAGGAAGCCAGGGAGAGAGTATGGCGGCTCTTTCCAGAATGGCAGCTTCCATTCACCGCAAGGTGGAGATCGGTCCCACGGATGTGATTATTATGAGCTCTACCCCGATTCCCGGCAATGAAAAGGCGGTATCCAAGGTGATCAATGAGCTTTCCATGAAGGGGGCGGAGGTGATTTTCCAGGACACCCATGTGTCCGGCCACGCCAGGAGGAGATTAAGCTGATGTATGCCTTGTTAAAGCCCAGGTTTTCTCTGCCGGTCCATGGAGAATACCGTCATCGCATGGCCCAAAGGGGACTGGCCGTGGCCGTGGGGATTCCAGAGGAGAATATCCTGATGATGAGCAGCGGGGATGTGGTGGAGCTAAGCCAGGATTCCTGTAAAATCACCGGCCATGTGGAGGCCGGAGGCGTCTTTGTAGACGGTCTGGGTGTGGGAGGCAATATTGTCCTGCGGGACCGGCAAAGTCTTTCCCAAAACGGCATTATTATTGTGACCATGAGCTTGCAGCATGGCACCAACAAGCTTTTATCCGGGCCGGATATTGTATCCCGGGGCTTTGTCTATGTGCGGGAGTCGGGAGATTTGATGCATGAGGCTACCCATGTGGTAAGGGAGGCAGTCAGCGATTGTCTGCATGCAAAAATCAATGACTGGTCCAAGATCAAAAATATGATCCGGGATTCCTTAAGTGACTTTTTATGGAAACGAATGAAGAGAAATCCTGTGATCCTGCCTATTATCATGGAAGTAAACTAGGGTTTTTCCAGGGATCGGCTCTGGAAAACAGGTGGCAAGGATGAACGAAGACAGAAGTAAACAACCCCAAAAACCTCAAAAACCCCTGGTATGGGGGGGCATACGGATTTTGCTGTATGTTCTGGTTTTGCTGGTTTCGGCCAGGGGAATTGCAGGGGCCTATCAGTTTGGCCACAGTATTTTCTACGCCTCCCGGGTGGATGCTCCTCCCGGGAGGGATGTACAGGTGGAAATTGCCCAGGGCAGCAGTGCCAGGGATGTGGCGCAGATGCTGTATGACAAGAAGGTGATTTCAGACAGGTTTGCCTTTGAGGTGCAGTACCGGTTTTTTGGTATTAAGATGCACCCGGGGAACTATACCTTTAATTCCTCCCAAAGCTCCAGAGAAATGCTGGAGCAGATCGATGCAGGACAGGAAGAAGGCCGTGATGCTAAATAGCCGGATCTTAGAGTATCTGGAGATGGTCACGCCGAAAAGAGGGGGGCTTTTGGAGGAGATCCGGCTCTATGCCTTTGAAGCGTATATCCCCATTATCCGGGGGGATGTGGAAAATCTTTTGCGGCTTTTGCTTACCCTGGCAAAGCCTGGAAGGATTTTGGAAATCGGCACTGCTGTGGGGTATTCCACTCTGGTTTTGGCAGAATCTGCCCCGGATGCAGACATCATCACCATAGAAAAGGATCCGGCCCGGGTTCAAAGAGCAGCCCTGCATTTTTCCAGGGCCGGTGTTTTGGATCAGATTATACAAAAACAGGGGGATGCAGGGGAGATTTTAAAGGATTTGGCCCGGGAGGAGGTTTTTGACTTTATATTTTTGGATGGCGCCAAGGCCCAGTATATCCGTTGGCTTCCTTTTTTGATAAAGATGATGGCCCCGGGAGCCCTGCTGGTATCCGATAATTGTCTGCAGGAGGGGGACATTGCGCTGTCCCCCTTTGCTCTTTCCAACAGAAGGGATCGAACCATTCATACCCGGATGCGGCAGTTTATAGAAGCTCTTTTAAGGGATCCCCGGTTTTTAAGCGGGGTGTATACCATTGGAGACGGGGTTTGTGTCAGCATGAAAAGGGCATCCAGGGGGAAACAGGAAGAATATGAACATTGAATTATTGATTCCCGCCGGCAGTCTGGAGGTGCTGATCACTGCCATTGACTATGGGGCGGATGCAGTATACATCGGGGGAGAAGCCTTTGGCCTCAGGGCCAAGGCTAAGAACTTTTCCCCGGAGGATATGAGGGCAGGCATTGCCTACGCCCATGAAAGGGGAAAAAAGGTTTTTGTCACCGCCAATATTCTGGGACATAACCAGGATCTGGCGGCGGCCAGAGAGTACTTTACGGAGCTGCGGGACATGGGGCCGGATGCGGTGATTATTTCCGATCCGGGGATTTTTATCCTTGCCCGGGAAATTCTCCCGGATACGGA
>CALISX010000417.1 GCA_938041725.1 uncultured Lachnoanaerobaculum sp. | reverse complement strand
TCAAAATGACTGCATACCGCATCAAGCAAATCACCTATTCCCAGTCTTGAGGCTGCCGATATAGGCATAGGATCGCCTATTCCCATATTATAAAATTCATACACATCATTGCCGAATTTTTCAAAGGAGTCCACCTTGTTGACTGCCAGCACAATGGGCTTTTTGGATTTGCGAAGCATATCGCATACCTTGGAATCCGCATCCACCAGGCCCTGACGCACATCGGTGATAAAAACGATCACATCCGCCGTGTCAATGGCAATCTGTGCCTGTTCCCGCATTTGAGAAAGAATAATGTCCTTGCTCTCCGGTTCAATGCCTCCTGTATCAATTAAAGTAAAATTCTTATCCAGCCAGCTGCACTGGGCATAGATCCGATCCCTGGTTACCCCTGGAATGTCCTTTACAATGGATATGGGCTCTCCGGCAATGGCATTAAACAATGTGGATTTTCCCACATTCGGCCTGCCGATGACAGCCACAATAGGTTTACTCATGTTCCTCTCCTTTTTCATAGCCGGGATAGCGGGTATCTGTATGGTAATCCGGATCCGCAATGGCCCGGACCAAATCCTCCCCGGACTGCCCCACTATCACTGTTTTTACGGCAAGCTCCCTTTCCAGATCCCCTCTGGTTATATCATCCAAAAGTACCTCCTCCCCGCTTCGAAACATATTGACCGTCAATAAGAGCCGGTCTCCCAGGTCCTTATCCCTTAGCTGGCGGATAATATCCCCTCCCGTCAGCAGGCCTGCTACTGTAATTTTTTCTCCAAAAAAATCATTTTTAATAATATGAAGCCGAATCTCCTTTTGGGGAAGCCTTCGCTGGATTTTACGAAGCAGATCCTTCAGGGTATTTCCAGGCAAAATGGCAGTGGCAATGCTGATAATCTCCTCCCTTTGGGAAAGAGAGTCTGACAGCTCTTCCAATCGGCCAAGGGCCTCCTCCACCTCTTCTGTCAGCAGCCGCAGCATGCCCACCCCGTTTTCCAGCTGAATATAGCCGTCATAGGTACTTTCCTTTGGCAAAGGCCAGCCGGCAATCAAATAAAATTCGTCGCTGGCCTGGGCAAAATGGATCCCATGTTCCTTCATG
>CALISX010000416.1 GCA_938041725.1 uncultured Lachnoanaerobaculum sp. | reverse complement strand
TGGGAAAGTACAGCTGGAAAGAGGACAAGGATGAACCGGAAGACGGAAATGACCATACTATTAATGCCAGTCAGTACGCCTGGATACCATATGTGGGTATGATAGGAACGAACGGAGAGGCAAAGGGATGAAGATCATGGACAGGATAAAAAAAGGGATAAGAGAGTGGCTGCAGGTCGAACCTACAATGATCTATACCCCACAGATTATTGATGCAGTAGATTTTGAAACAAATGCTATTAGAAACAGCATTTGGTACAGAGGAGACAGCAATGAACTGCAGCAGCTTTATGATCAGTTGAAGGAGTATACAGATCAATATAAGTTCTGGGCGGCAAGGAGTTCCCAAGGACAAGAAATCCGCAAGATTCATACAGGACTTCCTGGTTTGATGGTCAAAGTATTGACAGATATTGTTATGAATGATCTGAATGACTTTAAGTTTACATCCGATAAAGACTTAGGGATCTGGAACGAAATCAACGAGGATGAGATATTTACAGAACAGGTCAAAGAGGCTGTCACTGAAATGCTCTATATTGGGGACGGGGCTTTTAAAGTGATTATAGATACAGAATTCAATCCCTACCCAATGGTAGAGTGGATCCCCGGGGACAGGGTGGAATTTGATTATCAATACGGCAGAATTAGAGAGGTTATCTTTAAGACTTCCCATAGGGAAGGGACCAAAATATATACCTTACATGAAATTTACGGATATGGGTATGTGCGGTATAAATTGTATTCTGGTGAAAAGGAGGTTCCACTGAATACCGTCCAGGCGCTATCGAACAAGAGAGAAATCAGCTTTGATATATCTGTGATGCTTGCAGTCCCAGGGAAAATATATCCCAGCAAGAAATTCAAAGGCCGTGGGAGAAGTATTTTTGACGATGGGAAACTTGACAATTTCGATGCGCTTGACGAGGCGTGGAGCCAGTGGATGGATGGGCTAAGGGCTGGGAGAGCAAAGACATATATTCCTGAAAATTTGATTCCGAAAAATCCAAATACAGGTGCTCTTTTAAATCCAAATACCTTTGACAATCGTTTTATTGCCACAGAGTCTGACATGGGGGAGAAGGCAAGAAATGAGATT
>CALISX010000415.1 GCA_938041725.1 uncultured Lachnoanaerobaculum sp. | reverse complement strand
CCTGTGCCGGAGATCCGGCACTACCATAGATATAAGCGATAAAAGTGAAAGTTAAAACAGGAGGATGAGTATGTATCACTGCAGCAATGAACGGATGGGAGATAAGATCAAAACCATGAGCCAGTATGGGGATGCGGGCCATGGAGGCATTACCAGGTATACCCTTTCTGAGGCGGATACCCAGGCCAGGGAGGAATTCATCAAGAGAATGACCGCCATCGGCGCTAAGATCAAGACGGATGACCTGGCCAATATGTATGCCACTTTAGAGGGTTCCGATCCTTCCCTGCCCGGCATTGTGATGGCTTCCCACTGTGATTCTGTAAAGAACGGTGGAAACTATGACGGCATTTTGGGTGTTATGGGTGCCATGGAAACTTTGGAAACCATTGCCCATGAGAAGATTCCCCACAAGCATAATATTACAGCCATGATCTGGACCAATGAGGAAGGTTCTTTGTATCCTCCCGCTATGATGTGTTCTGGTATTGTCTGCCATGACTATCTGCCGGATTCCATCAAGAAAAATTTCAACCAAGAGGATATGATGAACTCCAAGTCAGTGCTGGACCGCACCACCACCTTTGGGGAGATGCTGGCAAAGTCCAAGTTTAAGGGAGACAAGGCAAACCGTCTGAACAATAAGGATTATAAGGCCATGTTTGAGCTTCATATTGAGCAGGGTCCCATCCTGGAGGCGGAGAAAAAGGATATCGGCGTGGTTACCTGTGTTTTGGGAATGGTGAACTACCGCATTAAGGCCTTTGGACAGTCAGACCATGCAGGAACCACTCCCATGAAGTACAGAAGGGATGCCCTGTATGCAGCTGCACAGCTTTTGACCTATCTTCATACAGAGCTGGATAAGCTGGATCCTGCTTTGGTTTACACCACCGGCGAGATTTTGTGCCATCCCAATGTGCATACGGTTATTCCGGACTTTGTGGAATTCTCCATTGATGCCAGACATGAGGATCCCAATGTGATTGCCCAGGTTGTGAAGGTGATTGAAAACATGCCCAAGGAAGTGGCTAAGTGCACCACAGCCTACGAAGTGGCTTGGCAGAGGGATACGGTATATTACGACAAGACTTTGGTT
>CALISX010000414.1 GCA_938041725.1 uncultured Lachnoanaerobaculum sp. | reverse complement strand
GTTTATCATGGGTTGCAAAGAAAATGGTAGCTCCCCTTTTCTTTTCCTCTTTAATAATGTCACATATCAACCCAATCCCATTTTCATCCAATGCATTGGTAGGTTCATCCAATAAAATCAGATCCGGTCTTTCCATTATAGCCTGGGCAATTCCCAGTCTTTGCTTCATTCCCAAGGAAAACTTTTTGTAGATTCTCTTATCCTCAGGATCAAGCCCCACTCGGGCGATGGCTGCCTTGATGTCATCGGAGGAAATTTTCTTTTTTATCTGAGCCAGCAAATGGAGATTTTCAAAGCCGGTATAATATTCCCAAAATCCAGGAGACTCAATCAATATACCCAGGCTTTCCGGAAAGGAAATATCCTTTCCGATAATTTTTCCATCCACTCTTACTTCCCCTTGATCAGGTAAAATCAAACCGGAAATGGCTCTCAAAAACATGGTTTTTCCGGAGGCATTTTCTCCTACCAGGCAGTAAACTTTTCCTCTTTCAAAATCCATATGGATATCTTCTAAAATAACTTTTCCTCTTAGCTTTTTATAATAATGGCGAAATTCAATCATCTAATCCTCTTTCCATTAAATCCATTTTCTTTACTCGAATCAATCCCGCAGCAAAAATCATCCCCAATGCTGCTAAAAGATAGATACAAGAATATACTGTGGAAAAATCCAAAAGCCCTGTTTCTGCCTCTTGCAATACTCCGCCTGTATGGAAAATATTGCTGTGCAAGACATAGACTCCCTGTGCAGCGGGCAAAAATTTTAAAATATGTTCTGCTCCCATAAAAACCGGAATGACCCAGTTTAGCAGCAGCAGGAGCCAGATAAAAAAGAAGGAAAGCATCGGTTTCATAAACAGGGCCACAACATTGATGAGCAGCTGCAGCATGTATAAAAACAAAAAGTTCAAAAGAAATAACATACCGATTTCAGCCGAACCGCTCCATGGATATCTCTGAAGCAGCCCTAAAATAACCAGTGTTATTCCATAGACCGATACAGCCAGTACTGTTTTTAAGGCTAAAATCAATGCCTTTTTTACAAACCATTTTCCTCTGGAGGAATATCGGGAAAAAATCAAGTCGCTGCGCCTTCCAAAGTCCTGGGCAATATCTTCGCCTGTGCAATAGGTAAGGGACAGGGGATAGATCATCCACATCAACAGAGGAAGAATATCTCTTGTTCCTTCCAGACTGAGATACCCTGTGGTGTATGCCAAAAAGACATCCAAATCCGTCTGTTCCATGCCCCAGTGGATTTTCATTTGATAAAAGTTAAATATTTGATACAGGCCAAGGAGCAGTGCCCAGAAGGCCGATACTCCAGCTATCGTTTTTTTCATTCCTTATCTCCCCAAACTCTGTTTACGAGAAACAATTTTAACTGTAAATATCCAAAGGCATATATTGCATAAGATTAAAATCAAAATCTCATCCATACATTCCAGGCATAAACCAGATAGATTGTTAAATCGCATCATATTCGCCCCTGCACATAATCCGCCCAGAGACACAGGCAGCTTCAGATATTCATAGATATTCTCGTATATAACATCCACTGTGATGAATAGGATAAGGACAATAATGTATTTGGGCATGAGCCGTTCCATAGCCCCGGCTGCCTGGGCTATCAGCAAAAGGGTTAAAAACTGCTGCAGCAAAAGGAAAGACAAGGGAACAAAATTTTTTAAAAAAACATCTGCTCCAATCACAAACAAGCTGGCACCAATCACAATCCAGTAACATAGGGCCACAGCCAGGGATAGTTTACAAAAATACAGGAATCTTTGCCGAAACAGTGCATTTTTTGCAGCATACCGGCATCGCACATATTCCAGGGATAAAAAATCAAATACTCCCTTTAACAGCCATAAAAAACAAGGAATCAGGAGATAACTCCATTCTATTGCATTAGAAAAGATCCGAAATAAATACGATACGATGTCTCTGTTTACCGCTAAAAGCATCTTCATCTGATAATACGCAAAATAGAGAATGATCCCTACGATTAAGGGGAATACATACATATTCTTTTTCAGTATCTCATTTTCAATGTTCATCAGAAAGCTCCATTCTATTCTTTTCCTTCTGAATGCCCAGCTGGATCAGAAAGAGTCCGCTCCCCAGCCATATCATAATTAGTATGCCCTGCATCCACCAATTTCCGTAGGACATAGGCATACAATAGGAGAAAATCCGTATACTCCATAAACCTTGTATTGCACACAAGATTTCCAGAAATAAAAATATCACATAAAAACCTGCAATGACCTTGTACTTATTCTTTTCTACTAAAAATAGAATTCCAAATATCACCATTCCTATTAATCCGGAAAAGAGGCAGGTATTAAAGGTCAGGAGGAGAGTATACCAAAACTCATGTTTTACTCTAAGAATATCTGCATATAGACTGGGAACATAATTCAGCCAACCGGAAAATTCAGGCATACCGTACATATTGCTGTAATTTACAGCTGGAAAAAACAATTTGCAAAGAAAAATATTAAAAAGAATAGGTAGTAAAAATGTGAAAAAATTAAGCAAAAAATCTTGTATATCTGCAATTGTCTCTTTGGCGATGGTATTTTCCATAACAGCTTGTCAAAACAGCGAAGCTAAGTTTAAAGTAACTGAAAAAGCTGATGTTGAAGCTGTAAAATTAGTTTTTGAAGCTAAAGATTTGCCAAAAGAAAAAAGACAATCCATAATCGAGGATAAGGCTAAGAAAAAAGCTGCAACAGGGAAATATGCAAATGCAACACCTGACGGTAAAGCCAAGTGGAATGTTCAAAAAGGAGTTGTAAATGGTAATACCCCTATAGCAGAAAAGATGTTTTCCAAGATTACATTGGATGGAAAAAATATAACACTTCCTATGGATTTTAATAATTTGGGGGGAGAATTTGCAGGATTGGGTAAATTTGACTTTACAAAGATAAACGAGGACATGTCTCCTTTGATAATTGAAAATGAAGTAAATAAAACAAAATTATTTTTTCTTGTAGTTATGCTTACAGGAGCAGACAATGTACCTGGTGTAAGTAAAGTCTTAACTACAGTAGATGTAATAAAAAATGAGAGTTTTGCCATTGGAGTTGATATAAATCCTGCAAATAAAAAAATTACCGGACTTAACGGAAGAAACGGAAATTTGATTTTAAGTGAAAAAGATCTAAAAGTTGATGGCATAGGAGTAGGCAGTACATTTAATGAAATGTATGCAAAATTTGGAGAGCCAAGCTATTCTTATTCCAATGAAATATTAAGGGGAGCAGCGTACGAATGTATTGACAACAAGGGAAATAGATATATGATAGTTTTCAACCGTTCTTATTATTGGAACGGAGAAAACTACTATTATCCAAAAGCCAATGTTATAAGCAGTGTAAGTGTTAGTGTGTATAAAGATGATGGATTGTACTAAAGTATAAATTTTTTTGCAAAATTAAACTTGTAAAGATTTTAAATATTGTTAAACATAAGCCATAGACAGTATTAAAGTGTAATAAAAATATTGCCTATGGCTAAAAGCTCATTACTTTATTTAAGATTATACCTTTGTTGTAATGTGCATGAGTGAAATTTTCTGTGCATTTAATTAAATTTTTGTATGGTCTAAGTATGGCTATTTA
>CALISX010000413.1 GCA_938041725.1 uncultured Lachnoanaerobaculum sp. | reverse complement strand
CTCCATTTCCCTCTGCCACAGTATCCCGTATTTCCCTTCCAATGCCACATACATATACTTTCCCGTTCCCATTTCCAGTATAGTATGATCCTTTACACTATGCTTTTCATACACCGCTTTATTCTCTATACATACAATCCCCTCTGCTCTAGCGGGAAGCAGCATCCCCTGGTTTGTTTTTTTATCAAAATACAGCAAGGTGTGCTTTTGCTTCAGGGTTTCATCACCCAGCACCTGGACTTCGTTTTCCCTGTCCCTGCCTATAAAGTTTTCTCCAAAGCTAATCCCATAGCTTTTTCCCTTCCTGGCCCCTTCAATACATACCAGCCATGCACATACCGGTCGTTCTTCTTTTAATGACAGTCCGCATTCCCTTCGCAGGTTCACATACACCTTTTCCGGAGTGTCCAGATCAAAACCGCACTTGGGACAGATGCTTCCATATCTGGTTTTAGAAAATCGATGTCCATAGGGGCAATCCATTATATTCGCCATCTTCTCTTCCCCATCAATCCACCAAAATCTTTTTTGGGCTGAATCCCGGCCTTCTATAGCCCTCCAAAGTTTTTGCACTGCGTAAAATATCCAGCAGCCTGGTATAAATCTCTGTATTGCTTAGCCTGCTGCTTGTCCCTCTCCCCTCTTTCATTGCAATATAATTTTCAATAATACTTCTGTGAACTCCCTCCACAGTATGCAAAACCATATAGCAAAAGGTTCTGTCCCCCTCTTCACATTGTTTTGTGGCCAAATACTCCTTGGCATAGGCTTTTAAAACCTCTATGCTAAAGGTGGTTTCCCCATAACCTGCATAGGTTCCATTCATTAAATGAATAGTATCGTATTCCGAACGCATATCTGAAAAATTCAAATAGGTATCCCGCAGCACAAAGCCGGATTTTAATAAAAAGCTGCAAAGCAAAATCTCCCCTTCCCCACTCTCCTCTGTAGAAAGAAAGGCCTCTATCCCGATTGTTTCCCAGTCCTTATCCGATGCCAAAACACGGCGCCTTAGCTTCAGATACTCCCTTTTTTCTGTATGGGTATAGGGAATCTTTATCTCTTGACTGATGGTATATACCTCATTTTGCAGCTTCACCAGCCCCCGGCTCAGGATCAGAAAATGATTTTCTTGATCCACTCTGATTCTCAGTCCCCGTATCACTCCGTCGGTATAGCCCTCATAGAGAATAGAAAGCATCTCCCTGGGATAATCTCTCAGGATCTCCAAAGCCTCTTTTTTTAAAATTCTTCCATTCTCAAACAAAGGGTATCTGCTCTCCATTCCCTGCTCCTTTAATGTTCTCCATCAAAAAAATCACAAATCCACTCATCGGTTTCAAACTTATACTCTTGCCCTTCGCCTGCATACAAGACATCCTCCAGCCGATACACTGGTACAATTTGGAATCCCCATTTTTTATAATCCACAAAGGCAAATATTTTGAGCTCTTCATTCTGAATATCATCCGTATCCTCCTGTTTGATATAGCCGGTATATCTTCCTGCCAGTTCCCTTCTGTCCGTTGCCCTGGCCTCCTCCTTTTTAAAGTGAAACAGATACTCATAACGCACGCTCTCAGAGGCGTCATACAGATACATTCTCAGCAAAATATCCTCCAGGCTTCTCAGCAGACTTCCTGTCATCTTGTTGCTTTCAAAACCGTCAATGAGCACCTCCTCCTTTCCCGAATAGGACAGTGCCTTGATTTTATAGGGAATCAAGGCCTCCTCCTCCCGTATGTCAAAACCAGCATATCCCGTCCGCTTATCATACAGATACCGCATCAGGCCATCCACACAGGCCAGCTTCAATTCTTCCTTTTTAACGCTGCCTCCGCTTTGCATCATATTCCCCGGCACAAACTCCTTTAATGCATCCCTGAAAAGCCCTATTTTACAAGACTGTCCTGTCAGCCGGATCATATCGAAATTATACAGCTCTCCATTCAGATACAGCCTTTCCATAAAGGCCTTCATCACACTGTAAATTTCCCCTGCAATCAGTTTTTCTGCCTCATACCGATTAAAGCTGATTTTCGGCATTCTGTCTAAAATCTCCAGCTTCCCATTGGTAAAAGCAGAGATCTTAAA
>CALISX010000412.1 GCA_938041725.1 uncultured Lachnoanaerobaculum sp. | reverse complement strand
GGAATTGCGGGAAACCATCTATCACAACCGTTTTGAAAGTGAAACGGAGGGTAGTCTGGTTAGAAAAATAGAAACCTATACACAAGAGTTTTCCCAGCTTAATCAGGTAGTGCTGGAAGTGGATGCCCAGAAACAGGTGGATATGCTTAGCCCCACCCATAAGATCATTATCTACAGGATGGTGTGTGAGGCAGTTCATAATGCAGTGAAACATGGGAATGCAACCCACATTAAGGTATGTATTGCCCTGGAGGATACTGTGGTGAATGTGATGGTGTCTGATAATGGTGTAGGATTTGTGGAAAAAGAGAAAACCCACATGGGGGGGATGGGCCTGGATAATATGAAACGTATGGCCTCCTTCCTTATGGGAAAGTTTTGGATTGATCAAAGGAAGGATGGTGTTTCTTTACATTTGAAGTTGCCCAGGAGCATTTGAGCAGCTTGGATAATGACAGTATTTGCATATTTGGATGACAGTTGGTGTTTTTAGAGAAAAGAGAGATAGAGGTGGCATTATGATATTATTATTGGATGACCATCCCTTAGCAAGACAGGGATTGGAGTCAATTATAAAGATCCACAAGCCGGAGGAGGAAATTGTACAGGTTGGCAGCATTAAAGAAGCTTTGGATGTCTTGGCAAAACAGGAGATTACCTTGGCCTTTGTGGATATTTATTTAAACAAAGAAAATGGGCTGGACTTTGTGGAGATGGCAGAGAAGGTATGCCCGACTCTGAAATTCATTGTGATTTCCTCTTCTTCCCGGCCGAATGACTTTCTTCGAGCGAAGACGCTGGGGGTGGATGCTTATATTCTGAAAGACGCTTTTATTGATGAGATTGTTTTTGGCTTAAAGAGAGTGGAGAAGGATCAAAAGTATTACTCACCCGGGTTGATCGGAAACTTGGATTTTGATCAGGATGATGGGTTGTTGGGTACCTTAACAGAAAGAGAGCTGCAGATATTGCTGTTTTTAAGCGATGGCAGCACCAATGGGGTGATTTCAGATAATCTTTTGATCTCGGAGGGGACTGTAAAAAAACATATCAGCAACATCATGGGGAAGCTGGATTGCCGAACCAGGGTAAGTGCAGTGCTGTTTGCCAATAAAAACAGGGCAAAGATCAACACAAGGATTCATAAGTGCAAGCTTTTGACAAAGTGAGGGTGATGATAAGATGAGAAAAAGAAGACAATGGAAAAACAAGGCGTTGATTGGGTGTTTGCTCACGTTGGCTGCAGGCAGTATGGGGTATACCTATGCCAAATGGATAGTTCCCCAGAGTGTGTCCGCCGGCGTGACAACAGACAGCTTTGATATGAAGTATTTGGAGGATGGCACGAGATACCATATCTCTATTACTGACGGCAATGTAGAAGAAGATGTGAACCAGGATGTTCAGTTGAATTTAAAGGATAAGGGTCAGGTGGCGGTTCTGACCTTTCGTTCCGGGATTCCGAGGGAGCTGCTGACTCCAGGTAAATACATCAAGATTTCCTGCCCCATTGTCCAAAGTGATGGGAAAGAGGGGACTTTGCTTCCGGAGAAGGAAGTGGATTTTACTGAGACAGGAAAACAGGTGGTGCATGGCTGTCGTCAGCTCGTGTCGTGAGATGTTG
>CALISX010000411.1 GCA_938041725.1 uncultured Lachnoanaerobaculum sp. | reverse complement strand
TGCATCACGGATATCCCATTTGGTCCGTCCCAGTTTTTCCAACAGCCTGCCGCAGGCATTCATATTGTCCACATAGCGTTGGGCATTGCTGATTTCCGGGTCATGCTTCTTTTCATATCCCTGGATCTTCCCGTCATCTGACAACTGCTGTAAATACAAAAAGAGATCTATTTCTTCCTCTTTTCTTAAGGAGGAAGTCAGCGTGCGTAATTCTTCCGCCGCTTTGTAGATTGCACCTTTGGCCTCTCTTGCCATGCGACGCAGTGCAATGATGGTTTCTTCGCCTTCAAGAACATCAAAGCCGGCTTCTCCCAAAAGGGCATCGTCTTCACTGGACAAAAGGTTCTGCAGGTCCTGCTCCTTGATGGGGGCAGAGGGGGTTATTTCTGAATGATTCGGAGTCAGAAAGGTAACCGGCTCTGTTCCCACCATAGTAATCCTATTGGAGACCTGATTCATGGCCCGCTGGATCTGCTCATTCTCTAATTGAATAGCATTCGCCTCTCCTCTGCGCTCTTCATACTCCCCTTTACACTTTTCATACTCCTCCTCTTGGGGCAGGGCATTTCCTCCTTCCAAATCAAAATGGACACGGAGGTACTCTCCGGACAGCCGGGCCTCTTCCGGCGGCTCAAGCTTACCTGAAAATTCAATGAGTATTTCATCACCGCTGGGCACTTTAAGATTGCATGTATAACTGCCATCCGGCTCCAAGTCAACCAGATTCTCTATATCTGGCTGTTCTGCAACAAATTCCCTCAGCTCCTCTGCAAAGAACAGATTGTTTTGCTCGATCTGTAAGAGCCTTTCCCGAAGCTCTATCCTTCTCTGGGACAAGCCTATTGTGTCCGGATTGTCAGGCTCTTCAGAGCCTCCAGAGAAGTCCTGAAGACTTGTGCAAACCATTGCCTCATCACATTTCAATCGAAAGTATCTTTTCAGCTGGACATTCTTTGCAGCTGAAATCAGCTCCTGTTCTGCCCTTACAGCCGCCTCTTCTGCCTCCAATGTCATCTGCTGGCGTCCCTCGAGAATGCTCTGCATCTCCTCCAGCAAGGCCTGGAGCGAATCCCTCCTTTTCTGCACTGCAAAATCAAAAGCCTTCTTCGTTTTCTTGATCTTGGCAGCATCCTGCGCTTCTTTCAAAAG
>CALISX010000410.1 GCA_938041725.1 uncultured Lachnoanaerobaculum sp. | reverse complement strand
CTCTCTTACTAGAAAAGAACAATAAAAAAACATCTATTTTCCGTTCTTATTTCCCCTTTGATTTAAAAAAAATTTTTTGAGAAAAACCTGGCAAAAAGAGAGGGCAGCAAAAAATAATACAGAATTTACAGGATATGCACCAGGATAAATTAGTAGAAATTTACATCTATACTTATTTCTGTTTTATCTGTATAATGGTTCCTAGCAAGTATCGTATAAACCTTTTAAACAAAGGGGATGCAGACTTCTGCGTTTAATAGGTTTAGACAATGAAATCGGGATATGCCGGGGCTTCCTACTCGGCTGTTCACAAAAAAAAAACAGGGGGGATTTTATGTTATTTGTCAGTTTTTTACTTGCAATGCTACCCATTGTCTGGCTCATTGTTTCACTCAGCAAGCTGAAGATGCCCAGCCATATCGCCTGCGGCATTGCCTTTGCAATTACGGCAGTGCTGGCCCTGGTCTACTGGAAGATGCGTCCTGTTGATACTGCAACGGCTGCTGTAGAGGGAGGGTTAAACGCCCTGTGGCCCATCTGTCTGGTTATTGTGGCTGCCTTGTTTACCTACAACCTCACCCTTAAGACCGGTGCCATGGATCTGATCAAAAAGATGCTGGCAGGCATTTCCGAGGATAAGCGGGTTTTGATGCTGATCATCGGATGGGGATTTGGTAATTTCATGGAGGGTATGGCGGGTTTTGGTACCGCAGTGGCCATTCCTGCTTCCATGCTGGCGGGTATGGGGATTGATCCCATCGGAGCGGTGGTGGCCTGTCTGGCAGTAAATACAGCCCCCACAGCCTTTGGTTCCGTAGGTGTCCCTACAGTGGTGCTTTCTCAGGTGACAGAGCTGGATCAACAGATCCTTGCGGGCAATGTATCTGTGATTCAATGCCTTTTGATTTTGATTTCCCCCTTCCTGATGGTGTTTATCAGCGGCGGCGGCTTTAAGGCCTTTAAGGGAATGATTCCCACCACAGTGGTTGCATCCCTTTCCTTTGCCATCCCCTGGGTGATTATCGCCCATGTACAGGGACCGGAGCTTCCCAATATCATTGGATCCGTTTGTTCCATGCTTTGTATTATTATTTCAGCAAAGATCTTTAACAAGCATACAGATCCGGAGTATTCCATCGGTGTGTCTGCCTCAGACAAGCACCTGGATGCCAGTACGCCGGAGCTGGTGAAGGCCTGGGCACCCTTTATTTTAATCTTTGTATTGTTAACCTTTACCTCCACCATCTGCAAGCCGGTGAATGATCTGTTAAAGGGGATCAAGGGCAGCTTCTTGATTTATTCTGGTGAAGGCGGAAAGCCCCTGGGCTTTAGCTGGGTGGATACCCCTGGTGTGAAGATTTTTATAGCAGCCATTTTAGGAGGGCTGATCCAGGGCAGCAAGGTTGGAGAGATTATAGAGGTATTGGTTTCCACCTTTAAGAAGTACTGGAAAACCATTGTAACCATTTGCTTTGTTATGAGTATTGCCAAGATCATGACCTACAGCGGAATGATTTTGGATATTGCAAAGCTTTTGGTAGCCACCACAGGACCTATTTATCCCTTTGTTTCACCCTTGATTGGCGTGCTGGGTGCCTTTGTAACCGGATCCGGAACCTCTACCTGCGTGCTCTTTGGAGGACTGCAGAGGGCTACGGCGGATTCCCTTGGGCTCAATCCCTACTGGATTGCGGCAGCCAATGTTATGGGAGCCGGTATTGGAAAGATGATCTGTCCCCAGGGACTGGCCATTGGAGCCGGTGCCATCAATGCCACGGGTTCTGAAAGCAAGATTTTATCTGCAGTATTTAAGTATTTTGTTTTTTATGCGCTTTTAGCCGGTGTGATCTGTCTGGTGGGAAGCGTTATGAAAATATAGTTGAAGCAAACACATAAAGAAAGGAAGGCTTGCCAGTGTACAATCAATTAACCCCAGAAATTGTTGATGCAATTAAGAAGGTCTGTGTTAAGGTATTTGAGGGGGCCGATATCAACCCTGATTATGCAAAGGACGAGATGCCCATTTACGGCACCAGAATGCCTGATTTGGCTGTTCAGCCCACCTCCACCCAGGAAGTGGCTGATGTTGTGAAGATTTGTTATGAGAATAACATCCCTGTAACCCCCAGAGGAGCCGGAACCGGTTTGGTAGGCGGCGCTGTGCCTATCTGCGGCGGCGTGCTGATGGATCTGACCAAGTTGAACAAGATCAAATCCTATGATCTGGAAAACTTTGTTGTGGAGGTTGAAGCCGGCGTTTTGTTGAATGATCTGGCTGAGGACTGCCTCTCCAAGGGAATGATGTATCCCCCGGATCCAGGCGAGAAGTTTGCCTGTGTGGGAGGAAATGTATCCACCAATGCCGGCGGTATGCGTGCTGTAAAATATGGAACAACCAGAGATTATGTGCGGGCTATGACAGTGGTTCTGCCCACTGGTGAGATCACCAAGCTGGGTGCCACCGTTTCCAAAACATCCTCCGGTTATTCTCTTTTGAACCTGATGATCGGTTCCGAGGGAACTTTGGGCATTATTACAGAGCTTACCTTAAAGATTATTCCCAAACCCAAGGAAGTGGTTTCTCTGATCGTGCCCTATGAGGACTTGAGAACTGCATTGGCTACAGTGCCCAAGTTTAAGATGGCCCATATGGATCCCCAGGCCATTGAGTTTATGGAAAGAGAGATCGTGCTTTCTTCCGAGAGATATGTGGGCAAAGAGGTGTTCCCTAAGTCCCTGGAGGGCCAGGATGTGGGCGCTTATCTGCTCTTAACCTTTGATGCCAATACCAAGGAAGATTTGGATGCTTTGGTTGAGGAAGCTGCTGAGCTGGTACTGGAGGCCGGTGCCATGGACGTTTTGGTAGCAGATACCCCTGCCAAGATTAAGGATGCCTGGGCAGCCCGTTCCTCCTTCCTGGAAGCCATTATGGAAGAGACCAAGCTTCTGGATGAGTGCGATGTGGTACTGCCGGTAAACAAGATTGCCGACTATTTGGAGTTTGTTAATAAGACTGGACAGGACTGCGGTTTGAATATCCGTTCCTTTGGACATGCCGGAGACGGAAATCTGCATATTTATCAGTGCTCTAATGACCTGCCTGAGGATGAGTTTAAGACAAGGGTGGATAAGTTCTTTGACATTATCTATAAAGAGGCCATTGATCAGGGCGGACTGGTATCCGGAGAGCATGGCATTGGATTGGGCAAGGTGAAATACCTGGCTGACTCTGTAGGAAAGACAAACATGGCCTTGATGGAAGGCATTAAGAAGGTCTTTGACCCCAAGATGATTTTGAATCCTGGCAAGGTTTGTATTAATTTGAAATAGTTTTTGGAAAAGGCCATGTGCAAGTTCAGCCCATGGCCTTCCCTTTGTTGCTGCACTTTATAGCATCGTGCAGACTTCTGGTAGATTCGTATAAATATTTTTTGTAATTTTATTCAAATTCACAGCTGACAGCTGGGTTTTGATGTCTTATAATTTTACCAGTGTTTTTTGCAGAGAGGAGGACATTTAAAAATGAATATTTGTGTTTGCATAAAGCAGGTTCCGGATACCAATGAAATTAAAATTGATCCGGTGACCCACAGCTTGGTGCGTGCAGGCGTACCCAGTATTGTAAACCCCTTTGATACCTATGCCCAGGAGGTGGCAGTTCGTTTGGTGGAGAAGGTGGGGGGCAAGGTGATTGTGCTTTCCATGGGTCCCAAGCAGGCTGAGGAAGCCATCAAAACCTGTTTGTCTGTTGGTGCAAATGAGGGTTATCTGGTTTCCAGCAGAGTCTTTGGCGGATCCGATACCTTGGCCACAGGCTATATTCTTTCTGAGGCCATTAAGG
>CALISX010000409.1 GCA_938041725.1 uncultured Lachnoanaerobaculum sp. | reverse complement strand
GAATGCGAATACCTGTCAGCGGCACGCAAGCTGCCTCGCAGCGAGTGACGCGTGGACTTATCTCTGCTATGGTGCCGATCCGTCGGCGTGGGGTTTACTTTATTATGTACAAAAATCCCCATTTTGTAAAGAATTTTTCCAAGGAAACACTGCATCCCTGGTTCCCCAGCCGCCCTTCTCTTAATCCACTATTTCCACCTGCATAATATTGGTATACCTGGCGGGGCCATGCTCGTTATTTTTGGGAATCACTCCGGCAGTAATCACCACCAGATCCTCCGTTTTCAGATACTTTTTCTCCTTGAGCATGTCAATGGAGGAGGCAATCAAATCGTCAGTGGTATCCGCCCGCTTGGCCTGAATGGGGGTTACCCCGTAATACAGCTGCATCTGGCGCACCGTTTGCAGGCTGGGGCTCATACCATATACAGGAATGGACGCCCGCCATTTGGAAAGCATCCGGGTGGTAAACCCGCTGATGGAGGGGGCAATAATCGCCTTGGCTCCCAGCTGATCTGCTGCCGATACGGCAGAATATCCCACCTGATTGGAAATATTTCTTTTCTCCATTCCTTTGATTCTTCTTTGCCGGTACAGGCTGTGTATTAAATGCCTCTCGGTTTCCTCTGCAATCTTCACCATCATCTTCAGAGCCTCCAGGGGATATTTTCCCATGGCGGATTCCCCGGACAGCATAATGGCATCGGTTCCATCATAGATGGCATTGGCCACATCCGTAACCTCCGCCCTGGTAGGTCTGGGATTCCGGATCATAGAGTCCAGCATCTGGGTGGCTGTAACCACAGGCTTTCCTCTTTCCGAGCATTTTTCAATCATGGTCTTTTGGATAAACGGAAGCTTTTCTGCAGAAATCTCTACCCCCATATCTCCCCTGGCCACCATAATGCCGTCGCTGGCGGCAATGATGTCATCCATGTTGTCAATGCCCTCCTGGTTTTCGATTTTGGCGATTACCTGGATGCCGGAGTTTTTCCTGGCCAAAATCTCCTTGATCTGGCGCACCGCATCTCCGCTGCGGATAAAGGAGGCCGCAATGAAATCAAAGCCATTGTCACAGGCAAATTCAATATCCTCCACATCCTTTTGGGTCAAAGCCGGAAGGTGAATAATAATACCCGGGCAGTTTACCCCTTTTCTCTCTCCCAGCTCTCCTCCATTCATGATTTTGGTGCGGACCTCGTCTCCAGCTACCTCCTCCACCATCAGTTCAATCAGACCATCGTCAATCAAGATCCTGTCTCCGGCCTTTACATCCCTGGCAAAGCCTTCGTAATTGATAAATCCCCTTTTATTATCTCCCACACATTCCTTCACTGTAAGGATATAGGAATCGCCGGTTTCCAGAGTCACTTTTTGCCCCCCGGCCAGCAGTCCTGTGCGGATTTCCGGACCCTTGGTGTCTAAAAGAGCCGCCACATGCAGCCCGGTTTCCTCCCTCACCTGGCGCAAAATGTTCAGTCTCTCCAGATGCTCCTCATAATCTCCATGGGAAAAATTAAACCTTGCAATATTCATACCATTTAAGGCTAAATTTTTCATCAACGTCTTATCATTGGTATTGGGACCCATGGTACAGATAATCTTTGTTTTCTTC
>CALISX010000408.1 GCA_938041725.1 uncultured Lachnoanaerobaculum sp. | reverse complement strand
AGTCAGGGGATTGACTATGATAAGATTCAGAAAATGCTGGCTGGAACGCTTGCGGCCAAAGAGGATACCGCTCTTAAAGCATATTTCAAGCAGCAGGGGCTTAGCCAGGAGGAGGCAGAGCAGGCTATGGCTGCTTTTAAGCAGCAAAAGGCAGCAAATCAGCCGGATGCAGAAGCTTTGAGTGCAGAATTGGAAAGCTATAAGGCTCAGGTGGTAAAGGCCCAGATCGAGAATAAGGCAAATCTTATTATGATTTCCCTGGGGATTGATACGAAGAATATCCCTTATATCAGCAAATTAGCTGATTTTAGCCAGGTAGCGGATAAGGAAGGCAAGGTTGATGAGGAGGCCATTAAGACTGCGGTGAATAAGGTATTAGAAGATGTGCCCGCATTGAAGTCTCAGAACACACAGTCCCAGGGATTTGTACAGATTGGCACCACAGGAAATGCAAGTGGGAATAACCCACCTGCAAGCGAAAGTGCAAGCCTGCGATCTGCATTTGGGTTGAAATAACAAGAAAGGATAAAAAATGGCAGTTTATAACTATGCTGAGGTTTTTACCTCTTTGTTGGAGGAGAAGTATTCCAGGGAGCTTTGCTCTGATGCATTAACTAAGAGCAACTTGAATGTAACTTTCCTTAATGCCCAGACCATTAAGCTTCCCAGGCTTACTTTGTCCGGCTACAAGGATCATACCAGGACCCCTGGCTTTAACGCCGGAACACTAAGCAACAGCTGGGAGCCCAAGAAACTGGAGCATGACAGGGATATTGAGTTCTTTGTGGATCCCATGGATATTGATGAAACCAATATGACTTTGTCTGTAGCAAACATCCAGAATACGTTTGAGACTGAACAGGCTATTCCGGAAAAGGACTGCTATCGGTTTTCTAAGATGCATACAGAGCTTACAAGTTATTCCGGTAGAATTGACCACACGGTTATTACAGCAGCTAATTTCCTGGAGGCTTTTGATGAAGAGATGGCCCGGATGGATGAGGCTTCTGTGCCGGAGGAGGGAAGGATCCTATATGTTACCCCTGCAATGAAGAAAATTGTTAAGGAAGCGGAGGGGCTGCAAAGAGTAATGACAGTCACATCCCCCAACACAGTAAATAGAAATGTGCACTCTTTGGATGATGTGGATATTAAAATGGTTCCTTCCTCCAGAATGAAAACTGTATATGATTTCAGTGATGGATGTAAACCTGGCAGTGCAGCGAAGCAAATCAATTTTATTCTGGTGCATACCTCTTGCGTGATTGCCAGAGATAAGTATAGTTATATTCATTTGTTCACGCCAGGATCTGACTCTAGGACTGCGGATGGATACCTGTACCAGAATAGAAACTTCGGGGATCTGTTCCTGCT
>CALISX010000407.1 GCA_938041725.1 uncultured Lachnoanaerobaculum sp. | reverse complement strand
TTTTAATAGTCAAAAAAGCACAATTCAAAACATGATACAAGAATTAAAAGATAGAGGCTATCTACTTACAATAAGGCAAAAAGAAGTAAAGCCAATATACCTCGATATAACCAAGTGGTCTGCTGCCGTACCGTACACTCAAGAAATAGTTGTGCCGGACATAACTGCAACGGATACGCCCACGGTCGGGCTATATATTTTAGGCAACGAAAGCCCAGAGGTGGTTCGCATGCTTAAAAAACAGTTTTCAAGGATTGACTTTGTTGAAACTTTAGATGGAAGAATAAGGGTTAAATGTTTAGATAAAAAACCTGAAATTACTTTCAGTATAGGGCTAAAGGGGGTATAAATTCATGGCAATTTGTTTAATAAATAAAGGCGGTGGCGGAGTTCAGTCTGAGGATGTTACTGCCTTAAAGAGTGAAGTTTTAGCCGGAAAAACGGCATTAACAGCGGACAGTAACGACGAAACCATACAAGGAACTATGCCCTTGTTATCTCCAAACTCTGATATGCCACACGTGATGATGTGCTTTGACCGTGGTGCAGGCGACTATTGGGGCAAAGGCGGGGTTATTGATAGCCCAATGCACGGCAGGGGTGTTATTGTATCAATGCGTCCTGAAGACTTAAAAAAGTATGCACTGGATGACAGGGCGGTATTTGTATATATGCCCGTGCCCGATTTAAGGTCTGAGAACATAAGAGCAGATAAGAATATAGCAAAAATACAGGGTGGCATACCGATATGGGACATAAGGTCATCCGGATGGGGCGATGTAATGTATGCGTGGGCAGACCAAGGGCACGTATGGGATCACCCCATCGCAGGTAGGGGAATTTGCTCGAAAATACCTAACGGACATATCATCGAAGGGGCTAATTGGGTTTTTCTCAAAGCTCCAACAATCTTGCCAGAAAACGTCCGAGCGGGAACACCTTTTCTTAATATAGTCGGCACTTTGGTAGATTACGGCGCAGGTGGCACGGCTTTTAACGGTGCCACTTTCGACGGAACTTTGGCGTTGGGAGTGGCGGATAAGGGATTTGATTATAACGGAACATACTATGCCAGAAGATACCTTGATAACTATGCGTATACCGGGGTATGGGGCGGTGGGATAAATTTCTATATGTCAACGGCTATGACTGCTGTCAGGGGCAGGTATATAGGCTGTGCTTTAACAGCATCTATAAATTTGACACCGTTTAGTCGGATTGTCATAGATTATAGAGCGCAAGGGACCATTCAAAACAACCCATATATAGCTCTTAAAGTGTTTGTAAGTAGAGCCAGTGCGATTATAAGAAACCATTCCACAACCCCCGAGGGATGGAAAATAGATGATCTGGGAGTGGTGCTAGCAGAAGGAAGTAATGCAGCATCACAAAACGGAGGGCAAATGACCATCAATGTAAGCGGAATAAATGAGCATGCATTCATTGCTTTTGGAGCAATGGCTGATATCGCAGGAAGCAACAATAATGTATTTGCAGGTTCCATGCAAATCACTAAAATTGAATTTTTCAATTAAAAGGAGAGAGATTATGAAGATGCTTGTTGTTTACAATCCCCAAGGAGCAATCCTTTACATGGTTCCCACAAATGGAACTTATAAGACTGTTGAAGTGGAAACGCCGGAGGGAAAGATGCTTGAGAGACTGGATTTATCAGGTGAAGAGCCTCAGGCAGTACTTGTTGATCAGCCGGTTAATCTAACTGAGAAACTGGAACAGGATCTGGAGGCGGGCAAGAAAGCAAGGGATGAGCTGAAGGAAAAGCAGCGTGTTATGGAGCTGGCAATGGCTGAGATGATGAATTTCATGGCCGGAGAGGAGGAGCAGGGATGAAACATGTATATGAGTTTTTTGCAAATTTAATTATTGATGGAAGATTTTCCTTCAAAAACCTGGCTAAGAAGTTTAAACCAGGGGTTAAAGCCGCCCTGAAAGAGAAGGGTCATGAGGATCTGGCCACAGAAGCAAATCCTGAGCCGTAGCGGCTAGAAAGTGTGACAAATGAGTTTCAAAGATTGGCTTTTAGCCATGCAAGTGAAGGATATTGCCTCCTTCCTGGTATGGGCCGCCGGAGTAGTAGCGGTTATAGTGGAATTTAATAAGAATATTCCTTTCCATCCTCTTAGTCGGGTAGTCAGATGGATGGGGAAAATCCTTAATCAAGAAACCTGGGACAAGCTGGACGAGCTGGCCATACAGGGTGCCGAAAATAAGCAGGCTGCAGAGGATTTAAAACGGGATATGGAATCTCGGTTTGACGCATATGAAAAAGCGAGCAATGAGCAAAAAGCCGTTGATCTTCGGAATTTAATTATTAATTTCGCTGAAAATTTGCGCTTGGGGCGCAAATACACTGGGAAGCAATTCGAAAGGGTGTTCGGAATCATGAATGAATATTATGAACATTGTAAGAAGTACGACATAAAAAATCATTATATCGAAGAAGAACATGAGTACATCCGGGAACAGTTCCGGATACAAACGAAAGGGAAAGAATCATGAATAAGAGATGGATTGCAGCAGCAGGGGTTAGAGCATTGAAGACCGTAGCACAGACAGCGGTAGCCACCATTGGCACAGCCGCTGCCTTAGGGGAGGTAGACTGGCGGCTGGTGGCAAGCGCTGCCGTACTGGCAGGAGTGCTGTCCCTGCTTACCAGTGTGGCCGGACTTCCGGAGCTTAAGGAGGAGTAAGCAATGGTGAATTTCGATACTTTTTTGGATCGGTGCAAGGAGATCGTGCGGGACTACGCCAATGCGCACTTGGACAAAAGTGGCGGGAAAGAAATTGGCACGGATGAGGTTTTTGTAGTGTGGTATTGCAAGACGCTGCAAAATGCAAAAGCCCTGCTTAGCACTAAGCTTTTTGACGGCATGTACTATGAGCTGACTTATAACGGCAACAAGGATGAACTGTATCTTGACGCATATAAGAAAGTCGAGAATCGCTGCATAAAGCTTTGAGACACGGGAGGGGGCTTCGGCTCCCTTTTTTATTAATAGGAGGCGTATATGACTTTGGATAAAGCGATACGGCATGCGCTGGATGTCGCGGCGAGCGAGACCGCGTGCCCAGAGTGTCGAAAAGAGCATGAGCAGCTAGCTGCCTGGCTGCAGGAGCTAAAGAAATATAGAAAGGAGAGGGAAAAGACGTATGATTAAGATTGGTCAGGCCAGTAGAGACGAAAGAATGAAATACAGCGGCGGTGCCGCTGGGGACCAGGACGGCAAAGAGGTTGCTGTCAAAGAATGGTATAACAGGCCATGGAATAAAGTGCTGCGGGCGAAGGATCCGGCAAAGGCAGAAAAGATTGCCACCGCCATGGAGGCAGCGTGCAAGAATGACAATATAGGCTATGATCAGAGTCAGCGGTATACGCTGTATGATCTGTGTAAGTACAACGGATTTGACATTTCGGCGGTAAAAACTCCCTGTGAAACGGATTGCAGCGCCCTGGTAGCGGTATGCGTCAATGCCGCTGGGATCCGTGTACCTGGCAGTATCTACACGGGAAACCAGGCTGCAGCGCTCCTGCGGACCGGAGAATTTGAGCTGCTGGATACTCCCAAATATCTGACAACGGATGAGTATCTGAAGCGAGGAGATATCCTGCTGTATGAGTTCCATCATACCGCCATTGCCCTGCAAGACGGTCCCAGGGCTGCCGCAGAAGTAAAGCAGGGGATTGAATTCACGCCCGGCTGGAATAAGACGGAGAGAGGGGAGTGGTGGTATGCGGACACCACGAAGAGCTTCATCTCTGGCCGCTGGGCACTTATAGATGGTAAGTGGTACGTCTTTGATCAGAAGGGCACCATGATCAAAGGATGGTTCAGAACCATGGATGACTGGTACTACTTGAATCCAGATGGAGGGGAAATGCTCTCCGGGCAGTGGATCCAGGTGGATGAAAAATGGTACTACCTGCAGCGGTCCGGCCTGCTGGCCAGGGAGGCCTATGTTATGGAGAGAGATCAGCTGTGCTTTGTAGATTCTCAGGGAGTATGGGACGGTACCTATGCAGACAGGCGAGATAGAAGATATGAGATAGTAGCCTGAGAGTAGATAGTATTTCTTGTGCTGAAAATTTATGTAAGCACGGAATCCCCCTCCACTGGTCTTTAGATACTCCGGTTTTCCCGATTATTTCATGTTGTATTTCGTGTTGCATAGCAATGAAAACAGCTGCTTTTTCAGGAAAAATCTTTCGATTTATGGTAAAGCAAAAACCGCTAGAGATGGCGTAAATACTGGGCTTGTGCTATAATCGGCGTGTTTACTAGACTTGGGGGATTTGTTATTAAGCGGGTTCAAGTCCTGTTATCCGCAGTAAAAACCCTTGCGTTTGCAGGGGTTTTTTATATAGAGAAAATCCTCTGTCAGACGGGTGACATGAAGACCGGTGATTTTTGTATAGGGGAGACAGCATCAAGAAAGGCGGGGATATGAGGAAGAAATGGTTTTTATGGGGAGCGGCTTTGTGCTGTTTTTGGCTGCTGGGGGGCTGTGCCCTGGTCAAGGAGAAAAAGCAGGATTATGGTATTTTTATTGGAGGAGATGGCAGCCGGCTGAAGGAGATGGCAGCCTGCAGCCGGGTGGTGCTGGACGCGGAGAATTTTACAAAAGAGGAGATCCAGAGGCTGGAAAGCCAGGGATGCCAGGTTTTCAGCTATGTGAACATCGGCTCCTTGGAAAATTTCAGAGAGGATTACCAGGAGTTTGCCCATTTGAAAATTGCGGATTATGAGGGCTGGGAGGAGGAAGTATGGGTGGATGTGACGGATCCGGCCTGGCAGAAAAGAGTGGAGAATTGGACCAAAAGGTGCATAAAGAAGGGGGTTTCCGGGATTTTTGTGGATAATCTGGATGTGTATGATGCAGCACCTTCCCAGGAGACATACCAGGCACTCCTTGTTATTTTGCAGAAGATGAACCAGGAGGCAGGGGAGGTGATGGTGAATGGGGGAAAATCCTTTCTGATTGAAGCGATGCGAAGGGGAGAATCCATTCCCTCTTTGTGTCAGGGGGTGAACCAGGAATCGGTATTTTATACAGGAGAGGGGATTCCCCAGCCTAAGGAAGAAACCGGAGAATATTTGGAATATTTGAAAAAACTTCAGGAAGCAGGGGTGAAGGTGTATCTCATAGAGTATGTCCACAGCGCTGCTGCAAAAAACAGGGTGGAAAAAGAGGGAAAGAAAAGGAAATTCATAGTTTTTTCCACAGGAGATATAGAACTGCGGTAACCCCCCGCCTATGGTTCGGGGGGTTACGAGGGAGATCAGCCTTGTTTCCAGTCCTTATTGTATTTATGTTCGTTGATGGTGGAGACCAAAATGGCGTCTGCCAAAGCCACACAGGCAAATACCACATAGGCGTAGCGGAGGGTGCCGGTGAGGTTTAAAACGATCCCGTTGACTGCAAAGCAAAGGGCTGTGATCAAGCCCTGAATGGGGAAAATCACACTGTTTACCATATCAAATTCATGCCGTCCAAAGATGGAGGCCGGGAGGGAGGTGGTGAAGTTGGCGGAACCTCCAATGCCCATGCCGATCATAAAAATGGAAAGGTAAATGCCCGCCTTGGTTTCGGAAACATTGGCTAAAAGGGCCAGGGCATACCAGATGCCAAAAAGAATCATGGTTTTTTTGGTGCCCAGTCTGTCGTCCAGGATGCCAATCAGCCAGGAGCCGGCTGCACCGATTAAGGCCACCAAAGTCATAATGGAAATGGCGGCGGTTTGGGAAAACCCCAGGGACATATTTCGAACCACCAGCTGGCTCATGACTCCCACAGAGCAGATTTGAAAGCAGCCGGTGGTGATGGCGGCAATCCACAATTCCTTTGTTTTTAACAGTTTTCCCACACTCCATTCCCGTTTCTGGGAGGAGGCAGTGAAATATTCTGTTTCATAGATCTCTTTGGATACATTGTCCGGGTACATATTTCGCTCGGCCGGGGTATTGCGTATCAAAATCAAGCCCAGAACGCCGATGGCTATGGCAGCCAGGGACAGGGGAATGACACCGATTTCGATGCCAAAGGAAGCCACCAGCAAAGTGATCAGGGGAACATAAAAGGCAGAGGCCAGGTTATGTCCCATGGTGGTATATCCCATGACAATTCCCTTTTTTTTGGGGAACCACTGGGCCACCAAGGTGCCCCCTGCAATATAGCCGGCGCTCATAATGGACCCCACCACAATGCACATGCAAAGGGTATACCAAAACAGGCTGGGGGCGTTGGCAATGCCGATGTAAAACAGTCCTGCCAAAATGGTAAAGATGCCGGAAGTTCTTCTGGCCCCAATTTTTCGGTTGATTTGTCCTGCCACTATAAAAAACAAAACCCCCACCATACCTGCAATGGAATTCATATTTAAGATGGTGCCGGAGGAAACTCCAAGTCTTTGGGCAATCGCCGGAGCAGAGATATTGGATCCGTCATTTACAAATCCCACATAGAACCAGAACATGAAAAGGCAGTAAAGAATGGTCAGCCATCCGTAACCTCCAAAGTCTGTGACAGAATATTTGTTCGTTTTGGTTTTCATAGAAAATTCCCCTTCCTACAATCAAAAATATCCATGCATGAAAGCATTTAAGACAATGAAATCCGGTCTGCATAGAGTAGTTTAAGATAAATTTACCATGAAGACTTTCTATAGAGAAATTCATTTTGACTATCACACTAATAATAAACTTTGCACCTTTCATTATTTATTAAGATTTCTTAAATAGAGAGACAACAAGGAGAAAAGCGTGAAAACATAGCCGTTTGACCAAGTAATTTGAATACTATATAATGAAATAACCAGATAGACCCCCATACTAGTGGGGGGATTGGTACCACCATAGATATAAGTCCCAGCAGCACTTCGCTGCGAGGCAGCTTGC
>CALISX010000406.1 GCA_938041725.1 uncultured Lachnoanaerobaculum sp. | reverse complement strand
AAAAGCAAAAAAAGCCCTTGAAGGTTCCCTACCGTAAGATGCAGGAATTTGACATAGAGCAAAGACAGATTGAGGGAACAAACTGCTATGTGGTTGGGGTTAAGGGGGTGTCTCCCCAAAAGGCGGTGCTGTATTTGTTTGGGGGCGGGTATATTCTGCCGCCGGATTCTGGAGATTTGATTCTCTGCGGACAGATTGCCAAACATTGCAATGCCCAGGTTTGGTTTCCTCTGTATCCCATGGCGCCGGAGTATAGGCTGGCAGAGACCCTTTCTGCCACCTGTCAGGTATATCAGGAAATGCTAAAGCATTATGAGGGGGAGGATATACGCATTTTTGGCACATCCTCTGGAGGAGGCCAGGCCCTGTCCCTATGTGTATACATAAAAGAAAAGGGCATTGATATTCCCTTGCCGGGAAAACTGGTGCTCCAGTCCCCGGGGCTGCAGGTGCCCCCCAGCCCTTCCCAAATGAAAAAGATGGAGAAGCTGGCAAAAAAAGATGTGCTGATCCCGCCGGGTTTCTTTGTAAATATTGCGCCGGTGCTTGCTTTCGAAAAGGAGGCGTATTTATTAAGCCCTGTTTTATATGATCTTAGGGGATTTCCACCCATTGAGATTTTCTATGGAACCAGAGAGGTTATGATTGCCTATCTTCAGACAATGAAGGCAGCCTGTAAAAAATATGATGTGCCTTTGAAGATCCATGTTGGAAAAGGGATGATGCATTGCTGGGGGGCCATGGAATTTGTTCCCGAGGCGAAAGCACTCCGGCAGGAATATTTTGCAGCGTTAAAGTGAACCCATTTGTATGTTTGCTCATTGACTTTGGGAAGCCTCCATGGGAAGTCTCCGCCGGACCTGCTTTCGATACCCTGACTTTAATTCAAGGTAAAATTATGATATAGTACACAAAGACATTTCTTGATAAGCAGTTCCATAGGGCTTATCAGATCCGCCGCACTGCCGGTGGGAAATATGAGAAGGAAGGTACAGAATATGAAGGGGATTATTTTAGCAGGAGGAAGCGGGACCAGGCTTTACCCTCTGACCAAGGTTACCTCGAAGCAGCTGCTGCCCATTTACGATAAGCCCATGATTTACTATCCCATTTCCGTATTGATGCGTGCGGGGATTCGGGAAATACTGGTGATTTCCACCCCGGAGGATACCCCCCGGTTCCGGGAGCTATTGGGAGATGGAGGGCAGTTTGGCATAGAGTTAAGCTATGCTGTGCAACCCAGTCCCGACGGACTGGCCCAGGCCTTTATTATAGGAGAAGAATTCATTGGCCAGGACCCTGTGGCTATGATTCTGGGGGACAATATCTTCCACGGTCACGGACTGGAGGCCCACCTGCGGGATGCGGCGGACAAGGACTGGGGAGCCACTATTTTCGGCTACTATGTGGAAGATCCGGAGCGTTTTGGCATTGTGGCCTTTGATGCGCATGGGAAGGCGGTATCCATTGAGGAAAAGCCGGTCCATCCAAAAAGCAATTACTGCGTGACGGGACTATACTTTTATGACAACCGGGTAGTGGAGTTTGCTAAGAGTCTGGAGCCCTCCGCCAGGGGAGAGCTGGAGATCACCGATCTGAACCGGATCTATCTGGAAAAGGGAGAGCTGGAAGTGAAGCTTTTGGGCCAGGGATTTACCTGGCTGGATACAGGAACCCATGAGAGTCTGGTGGAGGCCACCAACTTTGTATATACTGTGGAAAGGCATCAGCACCGGAAAATTGCCTGTTTGGAAGAAATTGCCTATCGCAATGGCTGGATTGGAAGGCAGGAGGTGCTGCAAGCCCATGAGGCGCTGAAGAAAAATCAGTATGGAAAATATTTAAAGGATGTGCTGGATGGAAAGTATATTGATAAAATACATTAGGGAGCTTTTCCCGGAGGAGGGGGGCTCCACAGATGGAGGGGCTTTTTCCGGATTCGGGGAGGGCTGCCGGGATATTTGACATGTTTAGGAGAAGAATATGAAGATAATCGTTACAGGAGGGGCAGGATTTATCGGGGGAAATTTTGTGCACTACATGGTGAACCGGTATCCCCAGGATGAGATCATCAATTTGGATCTGCTCACCTATGCCGGGAATTTGGAAACCCTGAAACCGGTGGAGAAGAAAGACAACTACCGGTTTGTCCGGGGGGATATTGCAGACCGGGCCTTTATTTTCAAGCTGTTTGAAGAGGAAAAACCGGATGTGGTTGTGAACTTTGCAGCAGAGAGCCATGTGGACCGTTCCATTACTGATCCGGAAGTATTTGTCCGCACCAATGTGACAGGCACCACCACCCTGCTGGATGCCTGCAGAACCTATGGCATCCGCCGCTATCATCAGGTGTCTACCGACGAGGTGTACGGGGATCTGCCCCTGGACCGGAAAGATTTGTTCTTCACAGAGGAAACGCCTCTGCATACCTCCAGTCCCTATTCCTCTGCCAAGGCCTCGGCGGATCTTTTTGTACTGGCCTATTATAGAACCTATGGTCTGCCGGTAACGATTTCCCGCTGCTCCAACAACTACGGCCCCTACCATTTCCCGGAAAAGCTCATTCCCCTGATTATATCCAGGGCCTTAAACAATGAGGAGCTGCCAGTGTACGGCAAGGGAGAAAATATTCGGGATTGGCTCTATGTGACGGATCACTGCAGTGCCATTGATTTGGTTTTGAAAAAGGGGAAAGAAGGAGAGGTATACAATATCGGCGGTCACAATGAGCGCACCAATCTGGAAGTGGTAAAAACCATCCTGAAGGCCCTGGATAAGCCGGAAAGCCTGATCCGCTTCGTGGCGGACCGGCCGGGACATGATAGACGATATGCCATTGATCCCACCAAGATGGAGGCTTTGGGATGGAAGCCGGAGTATACCTTTGATACAGGAATTGTAAAAACCATTGACTGGTATCTGGCCAACAAGGATTGGTGGGAAAATATCATCAATGGGGAATACACCAAATATTTTGATAAGATGTATGGAGAACGGTTGGAATGAGAGTTTTAATCACAGGGGCCAGAGGGCAGCTGGGCCGGGATCTGATGGAGGAATGTAAAGCCCAAAGCATAGAGGCCGTGGGCATTGATATTGCAGAGCTGGATATTACCGATGGGGAAGCCTGCCGCCAAGTGGTGGGAGCAATCCATGGAGAATCCCCTTTGGATGCCATCATTCATCTGGCTGCCTATACCGCCGTGGATCGGGCTGAAGAGGAGCGGGAGCTGTCTTTGAAAATCAATGGAGAAGGCACCAAGAATCTGGCTCTGATGGCAAAGGAGCTGGACTGCAAATTCATGTATATTTCCACGGACTATGTGTTTAACGGGGAGGGAGAAAGACCCTGGCAGCCGGATGATGAAAGGGAGCCCTTGAATGTGTACGGCAGGGGAAAATACGAGGGAGAGCTGGCGGTGGAGGCGCTTTTGACAAAGTATTTCATTGTCCGCATTTCCTGGGTCTTTGGCATGGGAGGGAATAATTTTATCAAAACCATGCTGCGGCTGGGAGAGGAAAGGGGAGCTGTATCCGTGGTGAATGACCAGGTGGGTTCTCCCACCTATACCAAGGATTTGGCCCGGCTTTTGGCCAGCATGATTGGCACAGAGCACTATGGCCGGTATCACGCCACCAACGAGGGGCTTTGCTCCTGGTATGAGTTTGCAGTGGAAATTTTTAAACAGTCCGGGATGGAGGTGGCGGTGACGCCGGTGGACTCCGAGGCTTTTCCAGTGAAGGCAAAGCGTCCCCATAACTCCAGAATGGACAAGTCAAAGTTAGAAGAAAAGGGATTTTTCAGACTGCCCTCCTGGCAGGATGCCCTGGGAAGGTATTTGAAGGAATTCCAAAAGAGGTAGGAAAATGGGTAAATATTTTGGAACCGACGGATTTCGGGGAGAAGCAAATGTAGATTTGACAGTGGAGCATGCTTACCGGGTGGGCCGGTATCTGGGCTACTATTACGGGAAGGAGCATCAGGGAAAGGCCCAGGTGGTGATCGGCAAGGACACCCGCCGCTCCAGTTATATGTTTGAATATTCTTTGGTGGCAGGGCTTACAGCCTCGGGGGCCGATGTGTATCTGCTTCATGTCACCACTACTCCCAGTGTATCCTTTGTGGTGCGCAGCGAGGACTTTGACTGCGGTATTATGATTTCCGCCAGTCACAATCCCTATTATGACAATGGCATTAAGGTGATCAATGGAAACGGAGAAAAGCTGGAGGAGGAGGTAACGGCCCAGATCGAGGACTATCTGGATGGGAAAATCGGGGAGATCCCTCTGGCCACCGGAGAGGCCATTGGCCGCACCACGGACTATGCCGCAGGCCGCAACCGCTACATCGGCTATCTGATCTCCATTGCCACCAGATCCTTTAAGGGGAAAAAGGTGGCTTTGGACTGTGCCAACGGCTCCGCCTCCTCCATTGCCAAAAATGTATTTGACGCCCTGGGGGCAGACACCTTTGTACGGGGAGATAAGCCTGACGGCACCAATATCAATAAGGAATGCGGTTCCACCCACATTAAGGCGCTGCAAAACTTTGTGCGGGAAAACCGCTGTGATGTGGGCTTTGCCTATGATGGAGATGCAGACCGGTGCATGGCAGTGGATGATCAGGGCAATGTGGTAGATGGAGACTTGATTTTGTATATCTGCGGCAAATATATGCAGTCCAGGGGAGAACTGTATAAGGATACTGTGGTTACCACCATTATGTCCAATCTGGGTCTGTACAAGGCCTTTGAGAGAGAGGGCATTGCCTATGAAAAGACCCAGGTGGGGGATAAATATGTATATGACAATATGAATGCCAATGGCTTTTGCCTGGGCGGGGAGCAGTCAGGACATATTATTTTTTCCAAGCATGCCAGTACCGGTGACGGAATCTTAACCTCTCTGAAGGTGATGGAGGTGATGCTGGAGAGCAAGGAAACCCTTTCCAAGCTGGCCTCCCAGGTGGAGATTTTTCCCCAGGTACTGAAAAATGTCCGGGTGAAGGATAAGGAAGGGGCCCAGAACCATCCAGCTGTGAAAGAAGCGGTGGCGGCGGCCCAGGAGAGGCTTGGAACCGAGGGCAGGATACTGCTGCGGGCCAGTGGCACAGAGCCGGTGGTGCGGGTCATGGTGGAGGCAAAAACCAGTGCTCTTTGCCATGAAATGGCAGATCATGTCATCGGTATTATGAAGGATGGAGGTCTGGTAATAGAAAATTCATGATCCCGGCTGCAGGGAAGTCAGTAGAACTTTGGAGGAAGAAATATGTATCATATTGAGAGATATCAAAGAAATCCGGTGGTGGACTATAAAGAGAGAACCTGGCCGGAAAAACAAATAGAAAAGGCACCCATTTGGTGTTCCGTGGACTTGCGGGACGGAAACCAGGCCCTGGTGGAGCCCATGGTGGTGGAGGAAAAGGTGGAGATGTTTAAGCTCTTGGTAAAACTGGGCTTTAAGGAAATCGAAATCGGCTTTCCCGCTGCCTCTCAGATCGAGTTTGACTTCCTCCGCCAGCTGGTGGACAGAAAACTGATTCCAGAGGATGTAACAGTGCAGATTCTTTGCCAGTGCAGGGAGCATTTGATTCAAAGAACTTTTGAGGCCCTTGAGGGAGTCAAAAGAGCCATTGTCCATATCTATAATTCCACCTCTACTTTGCAAAGGGATGTGGTGTTTGGCATGGAGAAAGAAGAAATCAAGCAGATTGCGCTGGATGGGGTGGCTATGGTGAAAAAATACATGGCAAACCATGAGGGGGAGATCATTCTGCAGTATTCTCCGGAAAGCTTTACCGGCACGGAGCTGGACTTTGCCCTGGACATCTGTGATGCGGTAAGTGAAGCCTGGGGAGCCACCCCGGAGAAAAAGATGATTCTCAATCTGCCCTCTACAGTGGAAATGACCACTCCCAATGTGTTTGCGGATCGGATTGAATGGATGAGCAGGCATCTGGCCAGAAGGGACAGCATTATCCT
>CALISX010000405.1 GCA_938041725.1 uncultured Lachnoanaerobaculum sp. | reverse complement strand
CTGTAAAAAGCAAGCTTTTTTCCACATCGGATATACAAAGCATTGTAAAAAAGGCCATGGTGGAAAGGTTAAAGTCAGCCTACCACAGGGAATGGTTCCCGGAGGATGGGGCTCCCTATCCCCTGCGGGTTACCATCCATAAGGATGTGGTGACCTTAGGGCTGGATACCACCGGTGTTTCTTTGCATAAAAGGGGATACCGCACCATGACGGCTAAGGCACCGATTTCTGAAACTTTGGCAGCGGCTTTGATTATGCTTACCCCCTGGAAAGGGGACAGGATTTTGGTGGACCCCTTTTGCGGCAGCGGTACCTTTGCTATTGAAGCAGCCATGATGGCGGCCCAGATAGCCCCGGGACTGAATCGGGAATTTTTGTCCATGGAGTGGAATGATCTGGTACCCAAAAGAACATGGTTTGATACCCTGGATGAAGCCAGGGAGATGGTTAATCCAGAGGCAGCCACAGATATCCAGGGCTATGATGTGGATAAGGATGTGGTGGAGGCAGCCAGGATCAATGCCCAGCAGGCGGGGGTGGATCATATGATTCACTTTCAGCAAAGAAGTGTGGAGCAGCTGTCCCATGCCAAAAAATACGGATTTATTATTACCAATCCCCCCTATGGAGAAAGGCTGGAGGAAAAGGAGGCTTTGCCGGGGCCTTACCGGGCTTTGGGAGAGCGCTTTGCCGCATTGGAAGACTGGTCCATGTATGTGATCAGTGCCTGGGAGGATACAGAGCGGTATATTGGCAGGAAGGCGGATCGGAACCGAAAAATTTATAATGGTATGATCAAAACCTATTACTATCAGTTTTTGGGTCCCAAGCCCCCGAAAAGGTAGAAGATATGGAGAAAATTATTTTTGCCACAGGGAATCCGGGGAAGCTCCGGGAGATCCGTGAAATCTTACAGAACTATGAGATTGTATCCATGAAGGAGGCGGGCGTAGAGGGGCCCATTGAAGAAGGGGGAAGTACCTTTCGGGAGAATGCCTATTGCAAGGCCAAGGCCATTTGGGATATTACCGGCGGGCTGGTGATGGCGGATGATTCCGGTTTGGAGGTGGACTTTTTGGAGGGCCGCCCGGGGGTATATTCTTCCCGTTTCATGGGGGAGGATACTTCCTATGTGGTTAAAAACCAGGAAATTCTAAGACTTTTGGAGGGGGCAAAGGGAAAGGAGCGGCGGGCCAGATTCAGGGCCTGCATATGTGCCATTACTGCAGAGGGAGATGTTTTGTATACAGAAGGAACCATGGAGGGAGAGATTGCCCAGGCCCCGGCAGGGGAGGGAGGATTTGGCTATGATCCCATTTTATTCCTTCCGGAATACGATAAAACCAGTGCCCAGCTGAAGGAGGAAGAAAAAAATGCCATCAGCCATAGAGGGCAGGCTTTGCGCAGAATAAAGGAAATGCTGGAGAAGAAAAATGAAAATACTAATTATAAGTGATACTCATGGGGCGGACCAGAATGTCAGCCGGGTGTTGAAAGCAGAGGAACCAGTGGATATGATGATTCACCTGGGAGATATCGAAGGGACAGAGGAGCGGCTGCGCCGTATGCCAGGGATTAAAACCGCAGTGTTTATGGTGCGGGGAAACAATGACTTTTTTTCGCAGCTGGAGCGGGAACAGGAAATTTCCATCGGCCCTCACAAGGCCCTGCTGGTTCACGGACACCAGTATGGGGTCAGCATGGGTACGGAGGTTCTTCGAGAGGAAGCCATAGCCCGGGGCTGTGATATGGCGATGTTTGGTCATACCCATCGGCCTTTTTACAAAAAGGAGGGAGGGGTGGCTATTTTAAACCCCGGCTCTTTGTCCTTCCCCAGACAGGAGGGGCGGACCCCATCGTATATCATTATGGAAATGCAGGATAATGGGGAATATGAGGTTTTCATAAAATATATCCGGGCTCGGGGATAGGAGGGAGGACTGTTATGGGAGAAACCATGAACAATTTACGGTTATTAAGAGAGAATGCAGGTATCTCCCAGCAGAGACTGGGAGAGCTCTTGGATGTTTCCCAGCAGACCATTAACAAATACGAAAGCGGGCAGTCCCAGGCAGGATATGATATCTTGATCCAGCTGAGCAATATTTTCAGTGTGCCGGTGGAAGCCCTGATTGACGATGAT
>CALISX010000404.1 GCA_938041725.1 uncultured Lachnoanaerobaculum sp. | reverse complement strand
ATGCTGCCAGTCCCTGGGGGCGGTTTTCTATTATTGCCGCCGGTCCTCTTTTTAACTTTATCCTGGCCTTCATTCTGGCTCTTATCATTGTATCCAATGCTGGAATTGATAAGCCGGTGGTGAAGTCGGTGGTGGAGGGGTACCCTGCCCAGGAAGCCGGGCTGATGCCCGGGGATGTGGTTCAAAAACTAGACGGAAAGACCATCACCTTCTACAGGGATATTACCCTGTATTTATATATGCATCCGGGAAAAACCATGGATGTTACGGTACAGAGGCAGGAGGAGAATGGGGTCAGGAACTTGACCTTTACTCTGGTTCCAAAAATGAACCAGGAGTACAAACAGTATATGATCGGCATTCAGGGAGGAATCCGGGATAATCCCCAAAATCTTTTGGAGACCCTTCAGTACGCTCTGTATGAGGTGCGGTTTAATATTACCTCCGTCCTTAGTTCCCTGGCCTATCTGGTGTCGGGAAGAGCCAGCCTGAATGAATTCGTGGGCCCTGTGGGCATTGTGGGCATGATTGGAGAAACAGTCAAGGAATCCAAAAGCTATGGAATCCGGGTTCTTTTATTAAACCTGGCCAATCTGATGCTTTTGTTCAGTGCAAATCTGGGTATTATGAATCTTTTGCCCATTCCTGCCCTGGACGGTGGAAGGCTTCTCTTTATTTTGCCGGAGGCCCTCTTTAGGCGGCCCTTAAACCGGAAAATTGAAGGATATATTCATTTGGCCGGTTTTGCCCTTTTAATGCTGTTTATGGTCTTTGTACTATTTAACGACATTCGCCGTTTGTTTTAGGAGACCTATGGAAAGAAAAAATACATGGAAAGAAGAAATACAAAGAAAGTTCGAATCGGCAGCAGGGTGATTGGAGGCGGCAGCCCTATTTTAATCCAATCCATGTGCAATACCAAAACCGAGGATGTCAAAGCCACTATTGCCCAAATTCATACCCTGGAGGCAGCAGGATGCGACATTATCCGGGTGGCGGTGCCTAACAGAGAAGCAGCCCTGGCTCTGGAAGACATCAAGAAACAGATTTCCATTCCCCTGGTGGCGGATATTCATTTTGATTACCGGCTGGCTCTGCTGGCCATGGAAAAGGGAGCCGATAAAATTCGAATCAACCCGGGAAATATTGGCAGTCGAGACCGGATCCAGGCAGTGGTTTCCATGGCAAAGGAAAGAGAGATTCCCATTCGGATTGGAGTAAATTCCGGATCCTTGGAAAAACCTTTGATTGAACAGTACGGCGGGGGCACAGCCCCGGGGATTGTAGACTCTGCATTGGATAAGGTTCGCATCATTGAAGAACTGGGCTATGACAATCTGGTGCTCAGCATTAAATCCTCCGATGTGATGATGTCTGTGGAGGCCCATACTTTGATTGCACAAAAAACCTCCTATCCCCTCCACATCGGCATTACAGAGTCCGGCACCATAAAACGGGGACTGATTAAGTCCTCTGTGGGGCTGGGGATTATTTTGTACCAGGGCATTGGAGATACCATCCGGGTTTCCCTCACAGGGGATCCGGCGGAGGAAATCTTTGCCGCCAAACAGATTTTAAATGCCTTGAAAATCCGCCGGGAGGGGGTGGAGGTGGTTTCCTGCCCCACCTGCGGACGCACCAATATTGATCTCATCGGTCTGGCCACCAAAGTGGAAAAACTGGTGGAAGGATATGATTTAAATATTAAGGTGGCGGTGATGGGCTGTGTGGTGAACGGTCCGGGAGAGGCAAAGGAGGCAGATCTTGGCATTGCCGGGGGCAATGGAGAGGGTCTTCTGATTAAAAAAGGCAAAGTGATAAAAAAAGTTCCAGAGTCGTTGTTACTGGAAACCTTAAAACAGGAGCTGGACCAGTTGGCCCTGGGGCAGGGAAGGATGTAATCATCTCCCCCTTAGCCCCCATTAGTTTGGAAAGTCAGGCAGTATGCATCAGAAATTTAAAGAGGTA
>CALISX010000403.1 GCA_938041725.1 uncultured Lachnoanaerobaculum sp. | reverse complement strand
CCTTTAAAATCAACCCCAACAAGGAGGTTGAAAATCTGGTGAACCAGACATTGGGAGAACTTTCCACAGAACTGATTGACGATATATCCGATGAGATAAACGAAAACTATTTAAAAATTTTTGACTATGCTGCTCGGCTTCAGCCAAGGGAAAGGAAGGAGACCGGTGACAAAAACGCAGAATAATACAGATCCGGCACCTCTGTTCGGAAAGTATACAGGCCGGTTTTATCCTGTAAGCAGCGGAGAAAAGGTGAAGCTGGAGGATCCCAAGTCCCAGGTGCATGCTTGTTTGGAAATGGAGGCCAAGACGGCAGAGATTTATGTGGCGAAACCGGATGGAGAACTGATTCCGGCTGCCCAGGGGCAGAAAAAATGCGATTACCTGATCTATTGCAAAACGATTCCCCAAACAATCTTTGTGGAATTAAAGGGAAGGTATATTGACAGGGCCTACGCACAGATTCTGGATACCATGAAATACCTGGAATCAGAAGGGGAGTTAAAGGATCTGGTAAATCACAATACAGAAAAATTTGCCTTCATTGTTTCCCCCCTTTCGCCAAGAATACCCAAGGGCGGAAACTCCCAGGAGCGCCAGCTGATGCAGAAGCTAAGGAGGAGCAGCAAAAGAAGCAGCGGAGAACTGATCTATTATGTCAATGTGAATCCTTATGATTGCTATACTGTCCGGGGCAATCGGATAACCTGTTCTCATCAATGTCCGGTGGTGTTTCCCTTTTCCCCCGATCCAAATCTGCCATAGAGGGCCTGGGGCGGCCAGGGAGAGGACCCGCCGCCCCAGGGCAAATATCTATGCTTATGCCTCCTCAATATAATCTTCAATCATATCAATATCGTCAGTTTGTTCATATTCATGACAGATGTATCGCTTTTCCAAGCGTTCTTTTGCTTCTTTTATCACAGTTTCCCGTACTTCAAGACGAATGTTCATCTTATAGCACCATCCTTTCAACATACTATAGATCATGGTTTTTGCAGAACCTGCCTTTGGCAGGTAAACCATTATACAAAGATAGAATAAATTCCAATGAGGGATAAAATGGCCAACACTGCAAGATTGATAAACGAGACTGCAAAAAGCTCGATAAATATCTTATTTTGTAGGAAGCGTTCTTCGGCGTTTTCTTGCTGTGCCACACCGGCCATAATCAGCGCTCCAGTGGTGGAGATCGGCGTATAACCTGCGATGGTTCCCCCAATGACCACCATAGCCACCAGCAAAGTATCATCCGCTCCGATTCCGGCAGCCAGTTCCCTGCAAAGGGGGATTAAGCTTGGGAACACAACGCCCAGTCCAGAGGAGAAGAAAGACATGACGCCGGCAATGATGGCCATGATCGGCGCCGCACTCTTGGCACCCATTACATTTTCCATTGCCTCTACCAGCAGATCAATACCGCCGGAAAGTTTCACCACATTCATCAGCATGCCGACGCCCAGCACCATCAACGCAGTTAAATAACCGACCCAACGATGATGTGATGTGTATTGATTGACAGCATGTGTCGCTCTCGCATTTTTGCCTAAATCATTTTCTTGGTCATGACCAAAATGTACTAAATTTGTCCATTCAGATTCCGGAATGCGTAAAAATTTAGCATAGTTTCGCACATAACCTCGCATGAATGTCGCCGGAATGGCTGCATTCACAAATTGATTTTCTTCAAGACTTTTTAAGATTGATGGGCGTAATGCGATAGCTTCGGCGACCTCTTCCAAAGAAAGGTGTAATGCTTCTCGCGCGATACGAAATTTATCACCGAGTGTTATTTCAGGTGAATCGGTTTGGCATTCTTGTGTGTTCATAAACGAAAGGTTTTTTTACTAAAATTTAACGGGTAAAGTTTAAGGTTGTCAGGCGTCTTTTGCAACTGTTATATAGCGTGATTCTGCGCCACGAGAGAATTTGTTAAGCATTTTGGGCGAAAAAATAAAGGCGGAAAATATGCTTGAAAAGAGACGAA
>CALISX010000402.1 GCA_938041725.1 uncultured Lachnoanaerobaculum sp. | reverse complement strand
CCAATGGAAAGATCTATCCATGCAGCAAGTTTTCCTCCTATTACCGGGAATTGCATGAGGATATATCACAGATATTTGATGACTTTAATGAATTAAATCGTACGACATCCACTGATTTCATGGCTAAGTGTAAAAAATGCGAGTTGAAATACATTTGCGCGGGTGGTTGCCGGGTAGATTATTTGAAACGAAATGGTGATATGACAGCGGTGGATTGTACGTCAGAATTCAAGGAAAATCAATACCGGAAGCTTCTACTTGATTATTTGGAGTAGGTAAAAATGATAACAAAACAATCTAATGAAAGAAGTTACAATAATATGGAAACAGTAAACTATTATAGTGATTTTGTTTCCGCCGAACTTTTTCATCATGAAGAGTTATTGATTGATCAATATTTCTTGGCCGGAGGGAAGACGCTTGATGTTGGCTGTGGAGCAGGCAGGGTTACGATTCCTCTTTTTGAAAGAGGTTATCAGATTATAGGAATGGATTATGCCCAAAATATGATAGCTGCAGCGAGAGCAATAAATAGGGCGATAGATTACTGTGTTGGGAATATACTTTCAACACCCTTTGCCGATCAAGAATTTGACAACATTATCTTCTCTTTCAATGGCTTGATGCTTCTTGATACATATGAAGACCGCTTATCTGCAGCAAAAGAGATTCACAGAATATTAAAGAAGACCGGAGTTTTTATTTTTACCACACCGTATCTGGATAACAAAGCAGAAAAAACATATTGGGCAGAAAAAGCACATTCTCTCGGGATAAATGTAAATGATATGACCTGGGAACAGCAGCTTGAATTAGGGGAAGAACAATTGGAAGATTATGATAACGATTTTTTCCTTCATGTTCCTTTTGTTTCTGAAATAAAGAAAATGATGGAAGAAGCTGATATGGAGATTGTTTTCTCTGCTCGCAGATTGGATTACAGTGGGCTGGAAAAAATGGAAGATGAATTGGATGATAATTATCTATGGGTGGTTACATGCAAAAAATAACTTACAGAGGAATCAAAACACATAATCTAAAGAACATTGATGTGGATTTGTATAAGGGGGGAATGACCTGTATTGCCGGAGTCAGCGGCAGTGGAAAATCCAGTCTTGCATTCAGTACGATTGCAGGTATAAGCCAAGCTGAATATGACAAAATGACCAATGACAACAAGGTAGAAATTGATTATGATATAGATTTCTATGATGATGTAATCATGACTATTCCATTGAAACAATTGAATTTTAATGTGAATCCAAGGTCAACTGTCATGAGCTATTTTGATTTGCAGAAGTTCGTCATCTATCTTGCAGGAAGCATTAGGGAACGGCCACTGAGTGATTTCAATTATAATGGAGATGGACGATGCAGAGAATGTCAAGGATTAGGGTATAAACTACGGCCTGATCCCGTCAGTATTATTGATTACAGCAAGAAAATATGTGAGGTGCCTTTTAGGTGCTGGCAGAAAACGTATGTTGATTTCTTTAGACAGTTATTGATTGCCTATTGCAATGAATGTGGAATTGACAGTAACAAACGTTTTAAGGAGCTTTCAGAAGAACAAAAAGAGAAACTTCTATATGGTGCGGGAAACAGAAAACAAATCTTTAAGTACAAAACCGGAGGAAGAATAAGATCTAAAACCAGCTGTTACATCGGGCCTATTGTGGGATTAGAGAAAAAAAACGATGATATATTTTGTCATAATCGTGAGCAATACTGTGTTCAAAAAAAATGCGATTGCTGTGGCGGCAGCAGACTAAGAGCAGGGACCGCGTCGAAAGAACTTTGTAAAGGCTTCTCTGTTAGAGATCTCTATACAGGGGATTTTAATACCCTTACAAAGAATTTGCTTAAGCTTAAAAAGGAGATTAAAAAGACTCTGAAACCGACATTAGAAACGATTCTTTCCTTTATTGCTGCATCAAAAAAAGTTGGGTTAGGATATCTCAACCTTACCAGGTCGATTTCTTCATTATCCGGTGGGGAGTTGCAAAGACTTCGTATTGCTCAATTATTGATTGGTAAGATACATGATTTGCTGATTGTTCTGGATGAACCAACAGCATCCTTGTATCCTGCGGAGGCTGGTTATATCATAGATATTATTATAGACGAAATACGGAAGAACAATACTCTGCTTATTGTGGAACACAATGAAAAGGTTATAGGACGAGCAGATCATAATATTTACCTAGGTTATGACGGCGGCAAGAATGGCGGTTATCTGATAAGTAGGGATGAGTATCAGCAACTGCAGGAATGTTCCTTAAAATACAAGTTTTTCAAAGGAATATCTAGTGATACATGTACATTGACTTCAGATTATGTAGATTATGCAGGAAGTGAATTGGAAATCCATCATTCATCTATTTTAGCTCTTTGCGGAATGTCAGGATGTGGGAAAACGATAGTTCTTAGGGAGATTCTGCCAAAGTATTATGAAGACTACCTGTATGTTTCACAGAAGCCGTTAAAAGGCAATTCATTCACTACGGCGGCAACGTACACCGGAATACTTGCTGAGATAAGAAAGTATTATGCGAATGCTTTGGGAAAAGATAAGGGGTATTTCTCGCAGCGCAGTAAAGGTGCATGTGATAAATGCAGTGGGTCAGGTGTCATTGAAATTGGAAGCTTCTACGAGGAAAGATTGTTCGATACTTGTGATCAGTGTAATGGAACCGGGTATTTGCAAGACGTTCTGGGATGGAAAATAAATGGAAGTAACATTTATGATATTCAGCAAATGACGGTTGATGAGCTGATTGCTTCGAAATTGCAAATCTCCAGTAAGGCCGGAAAAATGCTTGAATTGCTGTCAGACCTCGGACTCGGATACCTGAAACTCAGTCAGAAGGTAAAAACTCTTTCTGGTGGAGAAAATCAGAGAATAAAACTTGCTGAAGCATTAAGCGAAAACAAATATGCCATGATTGGTCTTGATGAGCCAGCAAAAGGGCTGGGAAAGCGTGAAATTCTTAGACTTATTGGACTAATTTATGACCAGCTTTTCAAAAGCAAGAAAACCTTTATTATTGCGGAACATAATCCAGTGTTTTTGAATTATTGCTCTTACTTCGCTGAACTAAGGCGTAAAGATTATTTTTCGACAATAGTATTCCAAGGGAGTAGAGATCAACTTTTTAAAGATAAGAAGAATGATATTTACAAATGGATTATTGAGGATTCAACGAAGCTTTAAGTTTGACCGATATCAAGAAACTAAAAAACAGACTACTCCTCAAAGAAATTAGAGTATAGATTTCTCCTGGTTGGAGGCTGCACTTGGGGCAAGAATCCATTAGAGTGCGAGTAGGATCAACATATATTTGTGACCTTCTAAGTAGGAAGGACATGCGGCAACCAGGTATGCTTTGGGATGTGAATAAGACAGAACATTGAGAATACTGGGGCGACAAAAATAGTTTGCTCCCCCATTGTAGAGGACAAGGTTTTTGTGTAAACTGTTGTCAATGGGTTGCTTGCCGCCGTTTGGAAGCGGCGGCCTTTTTAAAGGAAGAAGCATATTCCCTAGTATCATAGAAGGTTGAGGAAAAGATTTTGAAAGATCATAAGTACGGTATTTATATCCGCTGGGGTATTACTGCGGTAATTGTTATTTCCATATCCCTGGTGATTTCCTCGGTGTTTGAGCGGCTGGAGGTGATCTTTGGGGCGGTAAGCCGCATTGCCGCGATTTTGCAGCCCATTACCTATGGGGCGATGCTGGCTTTTTTGATGGCACCGGTGTTTAATTCCTTATATGCTTTTTTTGGAAAGGCTATTAAAAAATTCTTCCCAAAGTGGAAAAAAGGGGGGAAGTTTGCCAAGTTCCTGGCCACCATTTCCTGTTTGATTTTGCTGATCATTATTGTATTTGCTCTGATTATGATGATCATTCCACAGCTGATTGTAAGCATCAGCAGTATGATGGAATATATGCCCTCAGGACTGGAGAAACTGGAGGTATGGCTGCAGGGGATTTTGGACAACAATCCGGCTCTGGAGAACGCAGTGATCGGAAATTACCAGGATTTAAGCTCCCGGATTAACGATATTTTGTCCACCTCAGTGCTGCCAAACCTGAACAACTATATCAGAGGGGTGTCCACAGGACTTCTAAGTGCCGTAGGAACAGTGGTGAATTTCATCATTGGCATGA
Organism: uncultured Lachnoanaerobaculum sp.; assembly: GCA_938041725.1. Classification (GTDB taxonomy): domain Bacteria; phylum Bacillota; class Clostridia; order Lachnospirales; family Lachnospiraceae; genus Lachnoanaerobaculum. The sequence goes on along the minus strand of CALISX010000402.1, from coordinate 4,246 downwards.
TTGTGATGATGTATATTTTGAACATGAAAACCACTTTGGCCGCCCAGGCCAAAAAGATCTGCTACGCCCTGTTCAGTGTGGCGGCGGCCAATGAGATCATTGAGGAAACCCGCTTTATCAAGGGGATGTTTTCCAAGTTTATTGTGGGAAAGATCATTGATTCCGCTATTATCGGCTGTTTAAACTACATTGTTATGAGTCTGGCCTCCATGCAGTATGCCCTGCTCATCAGCGTGATTGTGGGAGTCACCAATGTGATTCCCTTTTTCGGTCCCTTTGTGGGGGCGATTCCCAGTGCCATTATCCTTTTGCTGGTATCCCCTTTGGCCTCTTTGCAGTTTGTGATTTGGATCATCATTTTGCAGCAGGTGGACGGCAATTTAATCGGTCCCAGAATTTTGGGCCAGACCACAGGATTGGCCAGTTTTTGGGTGTTGTTTTCCATTTTGCTCTTTGGAGGCCTGTTCGGTGTGGTGGGAATGATTATTGGAATCCCCATTTGGGCCATTATTTACCGCAGTGTGGGCAGAATTTGCGGATATTTCCTGAAACGTAAAAATCTGTCTTCAGACAGTGCCAGTTATGTGGACTTGGATCATATAGATCAGGAAAGCGGAGAATATATCAAAGAAGGAATAAATAGACAATAAAAAAGCTATAACCGCTGCTCTATGTTTATGTTACAATGACAGCATTGTATGTAAAGATGGAGGAAATGTATGTCTCTGAGTAAGAAAAGATGGCTGATTTTAGGAGCCTGCTGCTTTTTGAATCTGTTTTTGGGCAGTATTTATACCTGGAGTATCTTTGCCGGCCCTATGGCGGAACGATTGAGTGTATTAAACGGAAGGGAGATCACCGCCGGGGACCTGGCTTTGGTATATACCCTTTGCAATGCAGTGGGGCCCATTCCCATGATTACCGGAGGATGGTTTAATGACCGCTTTGGCCCTAAAAAGGTATTGTTTTTTGGGGGACTGTTTTTTAGCGGCGGATTGTTTCTTTCGGGGCTTGCCACCAGCGTTGCATTCCTGCTGTTTACCTATAGTCTGCTGTTTGGGCTGGGGCTGGGAATGTGCTATGGCACCACCGTTGCCACAGCAGTCAAGTTTTTTCCGGACAAAAGGGGACTGATTGGTGGACTGACCACCGCTACCTATGGTATGAGCTCCTTTGTGCTGCCTCCGATTTTGACCAGGATTATCCAGACCTATAGTGTAACCGCTGCTTTTCAGGCTTTGGGTATTTGCTGTTTGGGTATTATTCTTCTTTGCACCTTTTTTATTGAAAAGGCACCGGAGGGATTTTTGCCGGAGGGCTATGTACCAGCTGCGGTTGGAGGAGATCAGGGAGAGGGGGATGTGGAGTGGAAGCAGATGGTGAGCACTCCGGTGTTTTATGTGATGCTGGCCCTTCTTATTACCGGCACATTCAGCGGTATGATGTTTTTATCCCAGACCGCCACCATAGGCACCAAGATGATGGGGCTTTCTGTGGGGGATGCGGCGGGGGTGATTTCTGTGGTTGCCCTGTTTAATACCTTCGGAAGACTTTTGGCGGGTTTTGTATCAGACCGGATTGGCCGTATCGGCACCCTCGCCATTGCATCGGTGGTGTCCTTTGTGGGAATGCTGGCTCTGTTTGGAGCGGGAGGAGGAAACCTTGCCCTCTTTTACTTTGGAGCCTGCTGTGTGGGGGTTTGCTTTGGAGGCTTTTTAGCTGTGTTCCCCGGCTTTACAGCGGATCAATTCGGCGCCAAGAACAACAGTGTCAATTATGGCATTATGTTTTGCGGTGTGTCTTTGGGAGGGGTTTTGGGTCCCACGGTGATGCGCAATGTGTATGCAGCGGATCAAAGCTATCTGCGGTCCTTTTTAATTGCCGCAGCCATTAATGCAGGAGGTTTTGTTTTCACCTTTATTTACCGCCTGCTGAAAGAAAAGCCCCAGGAAGCAAAATAAGTTTTACTTTTCCAGTGATAATGGCTTCAGGGGGCGGCTGTGTTAAGTTCCTGTAATCTTTCGATAGACAATTGTCAGCACTTTGTAATGGCAAAAATGCCGGTTTAATAGTATACTTTTAACCAGTAGAGAGATTGGGTGTGCAAAGGGCAGTTTGCTGCCTGGAGTTTAGGAGGAAGGAACATGATGAAACATACATTCAAAAAAGGCCTGGCTGTTTTGTTGGCAGCAGTATCATTAAGCGGCGCTTTTAGTGGTGCCTTTGCAACCACAGCAAGAGCTGACAACATCCTGGACAGCCAAAAGGGCGAGAAGGGAGACTGGTTTAAGAATGACCAGGGCGGATGGTACTATGTGCTGTACAATGGTACTACTGTAAGGAACACCTGGTTAAAGGACAGTGGAAAATGGTATTTCTTTGATAAGAACGGCTACATGTGCAGAGGCTGGATCCAGTACAATGGGGACTGGTACTATCTGGATATGGGAGGCGTAATGTGGTACAGCACCACCACACCGGACGGTTATAAGCTGGATGGATGGGGCAGATGGATCAGAAAATAATGGGTCTAACATAAAGATTGGGACTATGAAAGATATTTCATAGTCCTTTTTTCCGTGAGAAGAGAAAGGCAGGGGCAGCAGGGAAGCTGCCGTGAAAGGTATGAAGTATACATTGATAACGGGAGCCTCAGAGGGGCTGGGAAGAGAGTTTGCAAAAATTGCCGCCTGTGAGGGAAAGAATTTGATTTTGGTGGCCAGGGGAAGGGAAAAGCTTGTACAGCTGCAAAGGCACTTCAAGAAGCGCTATGGTATATCCTGTTTGGTTTTTGTCCAGGATCTTTCCAAAGAGGATGCAGCAGATCTCTTATTTTCAGAGGTACAAAAACGGGGAATCTTTGTGGAGGCCCTGATCAACAATGCAGGCTTTGGGCATTTTGGAATCTTTGTGGATACATCCTGGGAGGTGCAAAAGCAGCTGCTGACCTTGAATATGGTGACCCTGGCACATTTGTGTCATCTTTTCGGAGGAGAAATGAAAAAAAGGGGGGAGGGGAAAATCCTGAATGTGGCCTCTGTGGCAGCGTATTTCCCAGGTCCCCGTCTTTCTACCTATTATGCCTCCAAGGCCTTTGTGCTTTCCTTTTCGCTGGCTTTGTCCCGGGAAATGGCTCCCTTTCATGTTACAGTGACGGCTCTTTGTGTGGGGCCGGTGGCCACAGGTTTTGAAAGGCATGCGGGAATGAAAAAATCCAATATGTTCCGCCTGCTGCCCCCGGCCAAGGCAGGGGCTGTGGCCAAAAGGGGCTATCTGGCCATGGTAAAGGGAAAACCCATGGCGGATTATGATTGGCTGGCCAAGGGCCTGAATCTGGCAGGGCGGTTGTTTGGCAGAAACTGGGCCGGTATGCTTTCAGGATTTGCAAACACCTGTTTTAAAGCCCAAGGGGAGAAAAAATGACAAAAAATAATAGACAAGATCAGGATTTGGTACAGGTAGCCAAGCGGCTGGGCAATAAAAAAAGGGGATATCTGGTGGTAAATCCCCTACAGGGGAAGCATATTCCTGTCTCCGGCAAAAGAGCCCTGTCTCTTTTCCAGACTTTGGGGGATCGGGTTTTGGCAGGGGGGCTACCCTCCCCAGTGCTTTTTATTGGATTTTGTGAAACCGCCACTGCCATTGGAGCAGCGGTGGCTGCTAAAAATAAGGGGATGTATCTGCAAACTACGAGAGAGGCGGTGGAGGGGGTAAGCTTTATTGACTTTTTAGAGGAGCATTCCCATGCCATGACCCAAAGACTGGTGAAGGAAGACCTGGAGGATGCCCTGGAAAAGGCCAGGTCAGTGGTGTTTGTGGAGGATGAGATCACCACTGGGAATACCATTGGAAATATCCTTCGGATTTTAAACCGGGACTATCCCGGAAAAAAGTATGCCATGGCTTCTCTTTTAAACGGCATGGATCAGGAGGCTTTGGCGGCCTGTGCCAGCCGGGGAGTGGAGATTTTTTACTTGGTAAAGACAGACCACCAGACCTTTGAAGCCCAGGTGGAGGGATTGACAGAGGACGGCATTGTGGAAAGTTATTTCCCATTCCAGGACCTGGAGGATCCTTTGGAGAGCCATGTTTTTGCGGACTGCCCCGGGGAAGTACTGGAATTTTCCTCTCCCCTTCGTACCAGGAGAAGGATGCAGGGAGAGACTTATGAAAAAGAGACGGGAAGACTTTGGGCGTTTTTGGATTCCCGGCTGGATTTTTCCAAATATGCCCGGGTCCTAATGCT
>CALISX010000401.1 GCA_938041725.1 uncultured Lachnoanaerobaculum sp. | reverse complement strand
GTATGGCCCGGCTGGAATATAGAAAGGAAAATCGGAGAGGGCTCCTATGGCAAGGTGTTTAAGGTGGTGAAGCAGAGCGGCGGCATGGTACAGGAGTCCGCTGTGAAGGTGATCCGTATCCCCTCGGAGGAGGAAGAATTTGAAAAGGTGCAGGAAAAGTTTGCCCTCAACAGACAGGAGGCGGTGGAATATTTCTATCCGGAGGTGGAGCGGTTTAAAAAAGAGATTCTTCTTATGAAGGAACTGGGGGAGGAAAGCAATATTGTTCGAATCCTGGATTTTGAAATTGAAAATGACCCGGGGGAAAGCTTCGGCTGGTACATCCTCATCCGCATGGAGCTTTTGGAAAGCCTGGAAACCTTAATCAGAAAAAGAGATCTGTCTCTGGGGGATGCCCTATCCCTGGGCGAGGACATTCTCTGTGCTCTGAAGGCCTGTGAAGCCCACAGCATTTTGCATCGGGATATCAAACCGGATAATCTCTTTTACACTCCTCAGGGAAACTTTATGCTGGGAGATTTTGGAATTGCCAGGGAGCTGAAGGAAAACAGCCTAAGTCTTTCCCACAGGGGAACCGACAACTATATGGCACCGGAGGTGTATCAGGGAAAACATTATACCCACAATGCAGATATCTATTCTTTGGGAATTGTGCTGTATAAGCTTTTAAATAAAAACCGTCTGCCCTTTTTAGACCAGGGAAAACTGACGGCGGCCAGTTTGGAAAGGGCCTTTCAAAAAAGACAGTCCGGGGAAGCGCTTCCAAAGCCTCTTCATGCATCCCCCCAGCTGTTTGCTATTTTGGAAAAAATGTGTGCCTTTGATCCGGGAAAGCGTTTTCAAAGAGCAGAGGAGGTATTGGAGAGGCTTCAGGACTACCGCCGGGAACATGGAGAGGAATTGCTGCAATCCCTGGAAATCGGACGGGGAGAGGTGCCGGACTCTGTCATTCACAAAAAACAGTCCTCCTCTACCCGGGAGGAGACCCCTGCAAAGCCAGAGGGAGAAGAACCATCAGAATATTTTTCCAGGGAAGAGGGAGACTTTATTCAAGAGGAACGGGATTTTCGGGAAGGCACCCAAAAACTCTACCCACAGAAGGAGGAACCTCCTTTATGGAAACAATCCTCCCGGCCTTCGGATTCTTCCTGGGAGGATATTGAAAAAGCTCTGGGCAGAATCCAGGAGGAGCCGGAGCAAAAAAAGGGCGGCGTTAAGCTCTGGACTCTGGCAGCGGGCATGGTTTGTATCCTGGCTGCATTGGGCACCATCCTTTTTTTCAGATTAAACAGCAGGGATCGGAGGGGATTGGCCTTGGGGAAAACCACCGGGGAAGAAGCACAGACCGGACTTCCTGAAACTCCTCAATCCACCGAGGAGACTGAAGGAGAGGCTTGGTATTTGTCTGAGGATGTTTTTGCCCTGGACATGGCACAGCTTCCAGAAGGCAGTTATCTGGAGTATACCATCAATCTTTGGATTCCCAGCGCCGGGGAAGTAAAGGAGAGAAACGGGATCTATGTGGGAGAGCAAACAGAGGGGATTCCCCAGGGAGAGGGTGCTTTCTTTTATCAAACAGAGGGACAGGGGGAGGACAACAATCATTATCTTGTGCAGAATGTGTATATCGGAGAATGGGAAAACGGCGTTCTAAAGTCAGGCACCACTGTAAAGCAGCGAAAGAAAAACACATTGACCTTTGAAAACGGGGATGTAAAAACCTTTATATACCGTTTTGAGGACATTTGGGATCAGAATAATTTCCGGGACAATATGCGGGGAAGTTTTGAATATACGTTTACCAAGGGAGAAACCGGGGAAGAGATAAGGCAAAGCTTTGTGGGGGTTTTCAATAAGGACAACACCAGTAAGCTGAATGGAACGGAATATACGGATTCTGAAAAGTATGTGGGAGATTACAGGGATAACCGATTTTACAATGGAACCCTTTACAGCCTGGAGGGAGAGGAAATCGGCACAGTAACAGAGGGAGAGGTGCAGTACCATCAGTAGGGACGGAGGAAATAATGAGAGATATTTTTATGAATTATGCATCCGTTATGGGTCTCTCCGGCAAAACAGGGGAGATTCGAAGCAGCATTGCAGGATGCAGCCAGGAGTTAAGAAGCATTGCCCATGGACTGCAGCTTGGCCGTGGAGGAGACAGCATCCGGGGGATTTTGGGAGGATTGTCCCATCAATGTGACAGCCAGTCCCAAAAGATTGCCAGTATGGGAAGTACCCTGCAGCAGGCAGCCCATGTGATGCGAAGCGCAGAGGAGCGGGTGATTCAAAACCACACTTCCCCAGGCATTCCAAAATCCTTACAGGGCAGCATGCAAAGAGCAAAACAGACGGCTATGGCCAAGGGACTGGGGGGAGGAGGCCTGCAGCCCGGCACAGGCTATGGAGGAGATCCTGTCAGTATGTTCTCCGGCAGTTTCCTTTGGCAGATCACGCTCCTGGAGACCTACGCCGGGGAACCTCTCTCCCTTACCCTGTATTATGATACGGCGCAGACAAAGGACGAAGGACTGGGCCGGGGGTTTCGCCACAGTTTTATGAATCGTATACAGCAGGTGGATCCAGGGGTTTGGGGTGTGTTTTTTGGAGAGGGAACCAGTATTTTTTTTGGAGAGGGGAAGGATGGAAAATTATATTCTCAAAGGCCTTCCTTTAACACTCTGGTGCAAAAAAATAAGGGTTTTTGGTACTATGATCCGGAGCTTATGCAGGCACTGGAATATGATCCAGAGGGCAGACTGGCAGCGGAATATATACAGGGGATAGAAACCAGGCGGCTGCTGTATGACCAAGGGTTTTTAACCAAAATCCAGGATATCCATGGATGTTTTTTTGATTTTGCCTATGAAGACAAGCATGTAAAAAAAATAACGGATAATGCAGGCAGATATGTGCAGCTGGACTATCAGGGAGGTCTGCTGACGGGATTGAGGATTTGTTTGGAGTCCGGTGCCCCCTGGAAAGATCTGTATGACTGCCGGGAGTATAGGTTTTTCTATGATGACAGGAGATATTTAGCAAAAATCACCGGTCCAGATGGGAATATTCTATTAGAAAACACCTATGATGCTGCAGGCCGGGTGGCGGTTCAGTCTTTGGGGGAGGGGCGCTGTTTTACCTTCACCTATGAGGGAAATAAAACCATTAATACAGAGGAAAACGGCTTTGTCACAGAATATATCCATGATGAAAGAGGGAATCTGCTCTCTATGACAAATCCTCTGCTGCAATATAAGGCAGAATATGACCAGTATGACCGGATTATCAAAAAGATCTCCAATGAAGAGGATGAGGTGTATTATGAATACAATGCCTTTGGACAGCTGGCCTCCCTTGCAAAGGGGGAATTTTTTCATGAATTTTTCTATGAGGAGGGGCATAAGCTAAGGGAGTACACCTTTAATGGCAGGAGCTGTTTAAAGATACACTATGACAGCGCCGGCAATCCTGTGGCCATGCGTTACCCCGGCGGGGAAATGCACCACTTTTTTTATGACAGGGAAAACCGCCTCATCGGCTATGAGGCCCGGGGGGAAAGCTGCCGACTGGAATATAACGAAAGGGGATGGATTACAGGGGCAGAGGCTCCAGAGAAGTTTTCCGAGGCATATGTTTATGACGATATCGGCAGAATCACCAAGATCAAAATTGAAAATGGAAGAGAAATCACGCTTTCCTATGCCTTTGAGGATCTGGTTGGAGGAATGGAAGATGACAGAGGAAACGCCATGCACTGGGAATATTCTTCTCTGGGTGCTCTTTTGTCTCAGGGAGAGGGAGAGCAAAAAGCCCGGTGGGCCTATGACAGATTCGGCAATGTCATAGAGCAAAGGTTTCCGGGAGAAGATACGCACCGGATGGAATATGACCTTCGTGGAAATCTTCTGGCCCAATTTCAGGGAGATGTTTTGGTGGAAAGGCTGGAATATGATGAAAACCAAAGGGTGACAGAGGTTGCAGACGGCTTTGGCTACAGGGAGTCCTACACCTGGAACAAATGGAACCAGCCTACAAAAATCACCAACAGCAATGGGCTGGTTTTGCACATAGGGTATAATGCAAATCATTTTTTAGAGGAATTAACCCTGGAGGATTTTCATGTTGTCTATGGATATGACCAGGAGGGCAGGCTTTCCTCCATTACAGATGGTGCAGGAAGGTACGGAGTGTATGAGTACGACGGGGGAGACCGGCTGGTACGGGTTAATACCTTTCAGTCCCAGACGGAGCTGACCTATGATGATTTTTCCAATATAACATTGATTTCCATGGCGGATTTCGGTTCTTTGCTCCAAAGAAACTATGATGCCTACAACCGGTTCATCGGGGGGAAGGCATTGGGAGAGCTTTTTGATCGAATTGACTGGGAGCAAGTCCCCACAGCAAAGCCGGAAAGCCAGGCGTCCCTAAGCTATGGCTATGATCTGGCAGGAAGGGTCCGCTGGGTGCTGGATGGGGAGGGCCGGGCCAGGTACTTTTCCTATGACGGTCTGGGCACCCTTACAGGGATATACCATCTTTTATCTAGAGAGTATACCAAGGAGGAATTAAATCAAAGGAATCAGGAATGGGTAATGGCAGAAAGCATTTCCTGCAACAGAGTTTCTGCAGACTATGGGGAAGGGGTGGTCCGTTTTACCGACAGTCTGGGAAATTTTGAAATACGAAAGATGCTCCCCGAGGGATCCTTAAAAAGTATACAGGATGCTGCAGGGGAGAGTATGGAAATTACCTATGATTCTCTTTTGCGCATTACCGGGATACGAGAAGAGGGCAGCCATTCAGAGTCCAGCTCCTTTTCCTATGAAGGGGAAGGGATGACAGAGGCGGCCAATTCTTTGGGCAGAGTGTGTTTTGACTATGATCTGGGAGGCCGTGTGGTGGGAGTCCACTATCCTGACGGAAGCATTGCAGGGTATGAGTGGAACCAGGCCAATCTTTGCACCGCCATGCTCTATCCGGATGGAAGCCGGGTGGAGTACAGCTATGACAGCTTTGGGAATCTGATGCATGTCAGTCTGCCAAAGGAGGGGGTGGATTATCAATATGATGAAAATTACAGGCTGGTTCAAAAGCAAAGCAGCCGGTTTTGCCATACATTTGCCTATCACGAAAACGGCAGGCTGGAATATCTTAGGGTAGAGGATGCCCGGGGCCTGCTGTTGGAAATGCACTACACCTATGATGCCTATGGACGGGTGGAGGAGAAAAGGATTTCAGACAGGGGAAAGGAGGCTCTTTCCTATACCTATGCCTATGACAAAAGGGGCTTGGTAACGAAAGTATGGGAAAACCAGGAAATCTGGGGGGAATATGCCTATGATGGAGGGGGCAATCGGATCTATTCCAAGGAAAGGGGAGAAGAGGCCTGGTATCGCTACAATACAGAGAACCAGCTTATGGAAAAAAGTCTCTCCGGCAAGGTCTATACCTATGCATACAATGCAAGGGGAGATCTGGTAAGCGAAGCCCTGGATGGGAAGGTTTTGGCCAGATACCAATATAATGGACTGGGACAGCTGCTGCAGGCGGTGACGGAAAAGGGAAGAGCGGACTATGGTTATGATGCTTTGGGAAACCGGTTGTGGACAGATTATTCCCATGGGGACTTAAAAAAGGAAAGGGTGCTTTACTATCCCAATTATCTGACAGGCCAGGGTCAAGCCCTTTGCTGGAGAAAAGAAGGGGAGGGGCTCCATTGTAATCAGTATTTTGACGGCAGTCCCTTGGCTGAGGAGGTGGAAGGGCGGCTGCTTTGGGATGTTTTTGACAGGGATCAAAGTCTGGTGCTTCGCCTGGAGGGAGAGGACAGTTATCAAAGACTGCAGTATTCTCCCTTTGGCCTTTGTACCAGCAGCAGTTTTGGAGGGGACTTTTCTCTTTTCCCGGCAGGACATGGCTTTGGAACATTTTGGCAGGATGGATTTTTAAACAGACAGATAAGTGCTGCCAGGGTGTATGATCCCCACAATGCCAGATTTCAGTCCAGGGATCTATGTTGGGGAGAGCCTGGCAATCCAGTCAGTTTTAACCGTTATCTTTACTGGGATTATCAAAATAAACAAGATGCCAGAGTTTTTTCCCTGGACACAGCGGGCAGTGCTGACAGCGGAGAAATCTCAAACAAAGAC
>CALISX010000400.1 GCA_938041725.1 uncultured Lachnoanaerobaculum sp. | reverse complement strand
GCACCGAAGTACCCGTATATAAGTTTTTTTATGTCCTCCCTGGCAAGGGAAAGGATTTTTTTCATTTGGGGAGAGGTGTGGTTTCTCAGCCAGATCCGTACCCGTTCCCGTTCTGCTGTAAACACATAGGCAGCAATCAAGGTAAACACGGTAAGAATCAAAATTTCCGGCACCTTCACCACCAGCCCCCCAAATAAATTTCCAACAGGTTCCGTAACAAGCTTCAAGGCAGAGGAGCTGTACTCCCGGAGACTTTCGGAAAGACTTCCCCAGTTTCCTCCTGGCAAAGAGGAAAACATGGAGGAGATTTTTTTCAGCAGCGCTGCTGCCTCCGACTGTATGGCTCCCAGCCAGACAGGAGCCAAGGAAAGAACCTGGCGCACTGCCAGGCAGACCAGATACCCAATCCCCAGCAGGATTCCCGAAAACAAAAGCAAAATAAGACCGATCATGGCCAGAGAGCTGTGTTTTCTGTGGAGTCTCCCATGCTTTTCCAAAAATTCCACCAGGGGAGAAACCAGCCAGGAAATCCCAAAGCCTAACAGAAAGGGCATGAAGAATACCAAAATCCTAAGCCCCCAGGTAAAAAACAAAACCAGCCCCAACAGGGGAAACACAATATTTCCACAAATTACCAAAAGTTTTTTTCGTTTATCCATACTCAGTCATAGCTGCAAAACCAGGTAATGACCCCGGTAATAAGGAAGTAAAACCAGGTAGCGGGATTGGAAAACCAGGTGGTGAAAAAGGCCAGCCCCAGGTACATGGCCATCTGGGCATACAGCACATAGACGCAGTAATTTCTGGTCCTCCGAATCCAGCCCTCAAAAAAGTAGCTGACCCCTCCCAAAAGGGCAGAAAAGGCCATTACGCCAAAAATCCCAAAATCATAGTAGGCATCATAAAACAAAGTCACAGTGGTGAGTTCTGTTTTGGTAACATACAGGGGAAAGTTTACCAAAGAAGGGAAGAGAAATTTCATTCCCGTTAAAGCCCACAGAGGGAACAATCCCTTTAAGCCATAGGCAAAGTGTTCCAGTTCCTCCACCATCACATTAAAATTGTCATAATTATTGGCAATATAAATATAGGGCTGGGAAAAGTAGATGGGAAAGCGGGCCTTCATCTCAAAAATAGAGTTTAAATATTCCACATTGTGGCTTCTGGCTATAGACAGCAGTACATACACCCCCACCAACAGCACCAGCACCGGCACAAACATATAGGGAACCAGATTCTCTCTTTTCATCACCAGCAGGGTGATCACCCCCAGCATAACTCCCAGAATAAATTGAAACCGGGAAACACAAAGCACCGGAACCATAAGGGAAAGGAATACCGCCCCCAGTACAACCCCTTTTTTCCAAAACACCACCTCCTGATACTCCAAAAAAAAGATCACCCCAAAGGCAGGAACCAAAACACAGCTCACGGTGAAATAATGCAGTCCCGAAATATGAAATACGGAATAGGCATGGGGCACCCCCCGCAAAAACAAGGGAATAAATCCTAACACCGCTGCTTCAATGGCAAAGAACAGCACAGAAATCCCCGTCAGGAGCAAAATAGCGGAAAAAAGACGGTTTTCATTGTTTTTTCCAATGCTCCAGCCCTCCTGGATAACATAGTGATTCCCCCGTTTTTTTTGCAAAGTGCCAAAGGTAAGATAAAAGGCGGCAAAGGCAGCAAAAAGGGAAGCCCAGGTAAGGTAGGTCCACTGGGTTCCCAAATAGGAAAGCTTCAGAGCACTGACCCCCTGGCCCCCCACAAAACCCAAAGAAAAAAGTCCGCGGAGATTTAAAAAACACCGGGAAATTTTGTATTCTCTTATATACAGATACATACCGGCTATAATCAGAACAATCCCGGATAGGACAAATTGTCCAACCCGGGAAAATAAAACGCCGGCCAGGTACAGGATGATATATACCAGCATATTCCTCCAGAACCAACCTTTCCGTTATTTTTGCAGTTCCTCCAGATAGGATCGAACCTCCTGCTCCGTGGCCAAATCCAGTACCCTGTCAGCCTTGGTTTTCAGCTCCTCAAGGGAAAGACCGGCAATTCTTTTTCTGGTCTCCAAAATAGAGGAGGCAGACATGGAAAACTCATCCAGCCCCCAAGCCATCAGTACCGGGGTAAGCAGGGGATCTGCTGCAGCCTCTCCGCACATACCCACATAAATTCCTGCTTTTTTTGCAGCAGAAATGATCTGATAAATACTGCGCAGCACCGCCGGATTATATGGAGAATACAAATAGGATACCTTGGCATTTCCCCGATCCACAGACATGGTATACTGAATCAGATCATTGGTACCAATGCTGAAAAAATCCACTTCCTTGGCAAATTGATCCGCCATCAAAGAGGAGGCTGCCGTTTCTGTCATAATTCCAATGGGAATATCCTTTTGGAAGGGAATCTGCTTCTCCTCCAGCTCCCTTTGTACTTCTAAAATCAAGGCCTTGGCCTCTCTGATCTCCTCCAAACAGGTTACCATGGGCACCATAATCCTTAGATTGCCAAAAACAGAAGCCCGCAGAATTGCCCGCAGCTGGGGCTTATAAATATCCTCCTTCCGGTCCAGACAAAGACGGATGGCCCGGTAGCCCAGGAAGGGATTTTCATCCTTGTCAATGCCCATATAGGGAATCTCCTTATCCCCTCCAATATCCAATGTACGGACAATTACAGGACGCTCTCCCATGGCCATAGCAACCTTTTTGTAGCTTTCAAACTGCTCCTCTTCATCCGGCATCGCATCCCGGTCCATAAACAAAAATTCCGTGCGGAAGAGTCCCACCCCTTCTGCACCATTTTCCACGGCCTTGTCAATATCCGCCGGTCTGCCGATATTGGCAGCGGTCTCAAAGGCCTTTCCATCCTTGGAGCGGGTGGGCAGAGTTTTAAACACAGAGAGTTCCCTTCTGTTTTTCTCAAAGACTGCTCTGGCCTCTTCATAAACCTTCCGTTCCGAAGCACCCGGCGCCGCAATCACTTCTCCCCTTTCCCCATCCAGCACAATCTCTTCCCCGTCCTTTGCAGCATCCATAATACCGCTGCAGGAAACCACTGCAGGGATCTCCAAAGCTCTGGCTAAAATGGCAGAATGGGAGGTTCTGCCCCCAAGCTCTGTTACAATGCCCCAGACATTTGCCGGAT
>CALISX010000399.1 GCA_938041725.1 uncultured Lachnoanaerobaculum sp. | reverse complement strand
CGTCAATTCTTTCCTTCACCGTCTCCCTGGCCTTTTTGCTCTCTTCAAAACCCTCTAAGCCCTCCACATGCAGTCCTTCAAAGCCCAGCATTCCGAAATAATCCCTTGCACCCTCCACATACATAGAAAGCTTATTCACTCCCATCCATCGTGGGCGCAAATAGGGTTTTACCCCGCCGGAAAACTCTATGAAATCCCGTTTGGTCAGATGATTCACATCATAGGGATAAAGCAGTTTTTCTCCCCTGTGCTTTTTCATATAGATACAAAAATCACATAGGGTAACACAGGCGCAACCGCCCTTTCTCATCCAAAAATCCTTAAAATCATCCTGATTCCAGCCAAACTCCCCTTCAATGGTGAAATAATCCAACTCTTTTTTCACTGCTTCACCTTGTTTCCTGTCAAAAAGCGGACAGATCCTCCAGGTCTTCCAAATCCTCCAGCTCCTGCTCCTCCAATATTTCATCCAGGGCCTGGGCGGCCAACGCATATTCCTCATCGGATTCAATATTGGTAAGCACCGGTTCTCCATCCTTTTCCGCATACCTGTAAAGATACACCAGGCCATCCTCTTCTTCTCCCTGATCCACAGGCATCACTACAATGTATTCCTGGCTGTCCACGGAAAAAATCGTTAATACGACGCACTCCAGTACAGTATCATCCTCCAAAGTGATGGAAACCATATTCTCTCCGCCTTCCAGCAATCCTTCTTTTCTTTCTCCCATGTAAACTCCTTGTTTTCATCTGCATATACCGGATTTTAACCATGATTTTGGTTTAAAAACTGCAGTACGCTTTTCCGATCCTTTTCAATTTGGGCCCGTAAATCCTCTATACTGTCAAACTTTTTTTCTTCCCGTATATAGGCATACAAAAAGACTTCGATTTCTCTGCCGTAGAGATTTCCGGAAAAATTATATAAATGGGTTTCCACTCGGAGAGCATGGCCTTTCTTATCCCTCTGTATGGTGGGATTGCAGCCGATATTGGTCAGTCCCAGATACAAAGTATCGTCCTCCCCGATGCGAACCCTGGAGGCATACACACCGGACCGGGGCAAATGCTTTGATTCCTGAGGAAACAGGTTCAAGGTGGGAAAACCCAGGGTTTTCCCACCCAGATGGTTTCCCTCCTCCACCTTGCCTGATATGGAATATACAAAGCCCAGCAGCCGGTTGGCCCCCTCAATATCCCCCTCATCCAGCTTTTGCCGGATCAAGGTGGAGCTGATATCATTTTGAAATTCATCCTTTTCCTTGGTAATAATCCGGTAGGTATATCCCAGGGTGTGGGAAAGCTTTCGAATCAAATCTGTATTTCCGCTTTTTTGATAACCGAAAGCTGCATCCTCACCGGACACGATTTCCTTCATATTCAGCTGGCGAATCAATATGTTTTTTAAAAATTCCTCCCCGCTTAAACGGGAAATCTCCAGATTAAAAGGATACTCAATGTAATAGTCAATTCCCATTTTCTCCAGCTTTTTCCTTCTCTCCTGATTGGTAAAAATCTGGGTGGTATTGCAATGCTGTACCACACTGGAGGGCGGAGTGCAAAAGGAAAAAACAAGGGTTTTTAAATTATGCTTCCTGGCCTCCTCCTTTAAAATGGAGAATAATTTCCGGTGGCCTCTATGCTCACCGTCAAATTTTCCGATTACCACCACCGTAGGCTGGGTAATCCTGATATCCGTTGTGTTAATAAATGTTATCACCTGTTTGTCCTCGTTTTCAAACGCTCATTCCTTATGAAACATCCGAAAACACTTCCATTCCTGGCCCTGGAAAAGATACAATCCCACAAAGGCTCCCTCTGATGTATAGGCCCTTGCCATCTCTCCGGACTCCATGGCTTGCTCCTCCTGTAAAAATTCCGGGGAAAGCTTATTTCCATTGATCAGCAGCCTGTCATAGACCGGCTGGGTTGTCATTTGTTTAAAATTGGAAAAGTAAGCTTCCACCGGTGTAATCCACTGTTCCAAAGAGCCCTGTTTTAACAGGCTCTCCACCTGGGACAAAGTCAGGGCCTGGTCCAGGTCAAATCGATCTGTTCGAATCCGCTCCAAGGAAGCCATACACCCCCCCACCCCCAGTTTTTGTCCCATATCATGGCAAAGGGTGCGGATATAGGTTCCCTTGGAACAATGCACCACCATGGAAACAAAGGGAGGGCTTACCCCTTCAATACGAATATCATAAATCTGTACTCGTCTGGGGGCCCGTTCCACCTCAATCCCCTTTCTGGCCAAATCCACCAGCTTCTTCCCCTGCACCTTTAACGCAGAATACATGGGAGGAATCTGATCATAGGCCCCTTCCCTGGCAAAGGACAATAGTGCATGGCAGATCTCTTCCTGGGTGAGATGGGAAATATCCCGCTCCTCCAGCACCTTCCCGGTGGCATCCTGGGTATCGGTGGTCATTCCCAATTGCAGACATGTCCTGTATACCTTGTCCTGGTTTGATAAAATACCGGAAACCGGAGTGGCATTTCCCAGACATACAGGCAAAACCCCGGTGGCATCTGGATCCAAAGTCCCGGTATGGCCGATTTTTTTCTGCCCCAGCATTTTTCGAAGAATGGCCACCACATCATGGGAGGTATATCCCTTTTCTTTGTTGATGGTCAGTATCCCATTGTATTGATCAGCCATGGGATACCCTCTCTTGGTCTTTTATGGCCTCTAATACCTTGGAAAGCACTTCCTCCTTTGCCAGCCCTGTCAGAGTGGCCCCGGCGGCCTTCACATGGCCCCCTCCTCCAAAGCCCGCGGCAATACGGCTTACATCTATATTTTTTTTAGAACGAAGACTCAGCTTCCATTCTCCCGGAGCGGTTTCATAAAGAAAAATCCCCACCTCCACTCCCTGGGTATTCATGATATTGCCTGTAATGCCGTCCAACTCCTTGCTGTCTGTGGTAAAGGGTGTCCAAAGAGCGCTTTCCAGCTGGGTGTAGAGGCAGCGCCCCTCCATAGTGATTTGGGCCTGGTCCAGAGCCAGCCCCAAAAGCTTGTTTTGTACAAAGCTTCTGGCATAAAAACCGTCTTCAATCATACTGCCAAAATCAATCCCCATTCCCATCAGGACCCCGGCAATCTCCATGGTTTTCGGAGAAGTATTGCTGTATTTAAAAACCCCGGTATCATGGATGATGCCTGTATACAAACAAGCTGCGGTTTCCTTTGAAATCTTTTCCGGATCCATCAGTCCATACAGTACCTCACAGGTGGAACTGGCCCCGGGAAGAATCACATTGTCCCTGGCAAAGCCGGTGTTGGTGATATGATGATCAATGCAAATGGAATCCCTTGCGGTATCCAGCATAATCTCTCGTACCCCCAGCCTTTCCCGGTCAGCAGCATCCAGGCTGATTAAAAGCTCCGCCTCCAAATAGGGAGCCTCCCCAATCAGTTCAAATCCCCTAAGATAAGAA
>CALISX010000398.1 GCA_938041725.1 uncultured Lachnoanaerobaculum sp. | reverse complement strand
TGTCCATTTCTATGGTATTTATCTCATCTTTTAATTTTACATACAGTCTTCTGGCATACTCATAATTGTTCCTTGCTGTTTCAAAATCTCCTCTTAAAAAGGCTTCATCTGCCATAATGCCATAGTTTTGTGCAGCATTTTTTTCTTCCTCGCTGGCCTGTATCTTTTCATCGGCGGTGGCTATCTTTTCTTCCAGCTCCTTAAGATTTGCACTTTCCCCTGTTTTCCCCAGGATCTCCTTAGCCGTATTATAGTTTGCCCTGGCTGATAAAAAGTCTCCCTTGCTAAGAGCTTCGTCCCCGGCACTAAGCATATCACTGGCGGATTGCAAATCTCTGGATTGTTTCTCAGCCTCATTTTGTTTTCCTTCCTCATCCTTTGCTATCGCTTGGTCTACTGCCAAAAGTTTTGCCTCTGCCTTTAATTTCCCCTCTTCATATCCGATCTGTCTGGCCTCCGCCTTGGCCTCTGCATACCGTTCCCGGGCCCTGTCAAATATTTCTGAATCAAAAAGAATATCTCCGTTATCCAGACTTAAATTTACACTTTCATATCCGGATATAAAGTCAAGCTTCTTTCTTACATAGGAAAGTCCGGCATTGTCTGCATTGGGAATCTCATCTAATACAAGTTCATACAGGGATTTGGCCTCCCGATAGTTTTGGGCATCATATTTTTCATCTGCCTCCAGTATCCCCTGAATCACCTGTTCATAATGATATAAAAGCGCTTTCATTTCCTTGTCTCTGAGTCCCTCGGCTTTCTTAATGGACTCTGAACACTCAATGTCAGCCTTTGTATAATTTTCCATATCAATAAACTGCAGCATCCTTTGATAGTGTGTATCCATATCCTCTTTCAGTTCTCTTCTATAACGGAGATAAAAGTAAAGGGTAATACAGACAGCCAGTGTGGCTACCACGGCAGCAATAGATAAAAGCAAAATGAGCTTTCTTCTTTTTTTCTTTCTGGTATCTGATTCCACAAATACCTTGTCTATGTAAATACCTGCAATAGTATAATTATCAATATAGGATACATTCTTATCCAACAGAGTATTCTCTACCTTTTCCAGACTCTCTGCTGGATCCTTTCCACTGTCGGCAAAGACGGCGTCAAGCTCCCCCTCTGACACATTCTCCCAGATTCCCTTGGAGTAAAGAATTAAAATATCCGTGTCAAGCAGTTTGATCTTTCCAGACAGCACTGGTGCAAAGCCCTTCTGTCCTAAATAAGAATACAGATTGCTTCTTTCCTCATGTCTGGATAATGCATCCTCGCTAAGCATCTCCCTGGATACCATTTCACCACTGACGGAGGTATCTGTACTTTTATACAATACCTGATTGTTTCGATACAGTTTTATCCTTACATTCCCTGCATAGGCAAAACGCATCGTTTCATAGTCGGTAACGACAACTGCGACAGAAGCTTTCAGCTTCATATATTTCTCCGCCTGCAGCAACACTTCATTGGCATGCCTTAAATAGTTTCGAATATTTCTTTTGAAATTTTATAATGATACTTTCCACTGCTTCCCTGGCTGATTCCGTATCTGCCACATCTTCAATCCCGTCTGCTAAAACATAGCAGGCAAAGTTGTCAAGCTCTGCATAAGCAAAATAATCACCGTTTTTTAATGCACTGCCATCTTCTGAAATAAAGCTTGTATGAAACCTGCTGTTTTGCTTACGCATCCTCTCCTCCTAGTGTATT
>CALISX010000397.1 GCA_938041725.1 uncultured Lachnoanaerobaculum sp. | reverse complement strand
AGAATTTGAAATTCGTATTCTGAATGACAAAAAGCTGGTGGTCCACGATATGGATGAATTTCTGGATGCAGCAGAGAAATACCTTAAAGGGGAGGGGGCATCATGATAGGAGCCGTACATGTGGTGGTGCGCAATAAAAGAAATTCTTATGACTTTACACTGTGGCGCAATATCACCCTGCTGCAAGGGGATAGTGGAACCGGGAAAACCACATTATATGAGATGATCAGGGCTTATAGTGATTCTGGAAATGACAACAGCGGCGTTAAGATTACATGTGATAAAAATATTGTTGTTTTGGAGGGGCAAAGCTGGGAGGAGCAGTTGGAAAACCTAAGGAATTCCATAGTGGTAATTGACGAAGGAAGTAAATTTATTTTATCTTCTGACTTTGCTTCCAAAGTGAAGGGGAGTGACAATTATTTTCTCATTATTACCAGGAACGACCTGATCCAGCTGCCCTACAGTGTGGATGAAATATACCATATCAAGGGGAAGGGAAAGAATAAGGCATTCGAAAGAAGCTATAAAGATGTGGATAGATTCTATAATCAGCCAAATCTGGAGGGATTTCCCTTTTATCCTAAAGTTATCATTACAGAAGACAGCGGCTCAGGATATCAGTTTTTTGCGGAAGTGGCTAAAATGGCAGGCATTCTCTGTAAACCGGCTGGTGGAAAGGCTAAGATTGCCGCTGTTTTGAAAGAGTATGAAAGCGACAATGTGATCATTGTGGCAGATGGTGCAGCCCTTGGATCAGAAATAAAGTATTTCGTCATGCGGCAAGAACGCAGCCATGGCAAACTGGCATTGTTTTTTCCAGAATCCTTTGAATGGCTGATTTTAAAATCAGGCATAGTGGGAGATCCAAATATAGAGGAACTGGAGCATCCGGAGAACTATGCTGACAGTAAAAAATATATAAGCTGGGAACCGTACTTTACAGATCTATTATGTAATCGTACCGCCGACTATGAATATATGAGGTACAAAAAGAATCATTTAG
>CALISX010000396.1 GCA_938041725.1 uncultured Lachnoanaerobaculum sp. | reverse complement strand
GTGATAACTACAATTTTCCTGCTCATAATAGTCTCTCCTCTTTTCTTGACTCTTAACGATGTCTATATTACAATCATATATAGAATATGAATCTTAGCAAGTACGCACATTTAGGTGGGATACTTACAATAATGTTCGATACTTACCCAATGGAGAGTGTAAAATGTGTGAAAAACATGTTTCTGCTGATTGTATAAATGCTACAGGATTTAGTTATACATTATCGTTAATCAATGGGAAATATAAAATGTCTATCCTATACGCTTTAATGTCGTTTGGTGTGGTTCGTTTCAATGAGATGAAAAGATATATTGGGGGAATTTCTTATAAGACACTAAGCTCTGCCTTAAAGGAACTTGAGGCTGATCGTCTTGTACATAGAGAAGAATATCCGCAGATTCCGCCGAAGGTAGAGTATAGTTTAACAGAAAGAGGGAAATCCCTCATTCCAATTTTAGACGGAATGTGTGAGTGGGGCGATCAAAACAGGCTTTAAGTGTTTTGGCAAGACATTTTTGCACTGGAAAAAGTATTAATCTGTAAATGCAAGAACTGTGGTAGATAGATAAGGCCAGGTTCCCGGCAGTACATCCCTGCTGCCAAGCGGCATGGGGTCTGAAACGCAGGGAGAGGAATGAAGCGTGCCTTCTGCTGACCTTCGACATGGCTGACTCTATAGTTCTTCCCATCCCCCCGCCTGCGGATCATATTTTGCAAACTCACCGGTATCCGTAAATTCAGATGCTGTCATTCCCACTTCAAAAATACAATCAAAGTCATTTGAAGTTGAAAAATACAGCCCTCTGTCAGTCAGGAGTGCTTCTCCAAAATCAGCATGTTCAAATCTTTTCCCGTCACTGTTATTCCCGACCTGTTTATACTGATATTTCAACAAACGGTTTTCCAGTTCTGATTGCTGCTCCGGTGTGAATTTTTCCAAATTCTCTTCCTTTTCAAAGAAATCAGGTTGTGCTGACTGCTGTTCTTTTTGTTTTGTATTAACAGAGAACAAAGAAATTGTGTAACTCATTTATAATTTTCCTCCTTATAAATCTATCATTATTTCTGCAAAAACCTCCCGCCAAAATGATGGAAGGTCTTCTAAACAATTCACCTGGATTCAATATCCCCCTCTGGAAGCTGCTTCTTCTTGCTATCAGTGTGTACATTATAATCTTTAACGGCTTCCATAAAAAATCGCCTCTTTTCTGTCCGGAATGGTGAT
>CALISX010000395.1 GCA_938041725.1 uncultured Lachnoanaerobaculum sp. | reverse complement strand
CCGCCTCCAGCCTTAACAAGCCTGATTTCACGTTTTTATCCTCCGGTACCTCTACCACAATATCACTTCCGGAAAACAATCCCTGCTTGATTTCATCTGCCAGAGTGAATAAGAAAAAATAGTTGTTGCGAACCTTGTAATAACCTTCCTTTCCATAGGTTTCAAACCGTTTAAAGGCAGTGGGCAGAATTTCTTCCGCCTTTTCATAGGCTTCCTGCAGTCCCTGATAAAAATGCTCCACCCCTTCCTCATCAATATACCGGTAGGGATCTAAGGGCAGGGCATCCATCACCTCCTCTCCCAGATCCTTTTCCCTGCCGGAAAGGGCTGAAACGATCCGCAGTTTTAACAGCTGCAAAATTCGGTAGGTGATATTGTTGCCGCCAAAGTCTGTATTGCCGTTTTTATAACTGTTTTCCATGGTATAGGTCTGGATATCGCCCTTGACACGCACTTTGAATTTGCAGGCACTCAAATCCGTGGTGCCTCCTCCGCAGTCCATAATCAACGCCTTATAGCTTTCTCCATCTTTTAAGCTGTTTTTCTCCCGCATTTTGGAAATAAAACTGTATAATACAGCGGTGCTTTCATCTAAGGTAATTCCAATTTTTATAGACAGCATTTCTGACAGCAGGGCTAACATCTGCTCATATACATGCTTTTGCTTTACCGGTACTGTAATATATACCTCTTTGATCCGGCATTTAAACTGATCCCTGGTACAGTGAAGCACATATTTTATATATGCAGCGATAATCTCTATTCTTGGCACATATCTGTACCGCCCCCTGGCATCTGTCAGCTCTTCCTTTCTTTCAAAATCTCCCGCCCATCTTTTGATGTCGTAAAAAATGGAAAAGCCTTTGTCTGTATAACTTAAATTAGCAAACCACAGGGCCTTTCTGCCAAAGGCATACTCTATATGATCCTCCTTCACATCTGTAACACATACCACAGTGGGAATCATGCTTTCTCGAAAGATCTCTCCTCCCGCTGACGCAAAAAACAGTGTATGGCAAATGGTATTTTCTTTGATTCCCCTTTGTTTTACCCCTTGTATCTGCCTGTAATAGCTGCTGTCTGCATACATAGCCGCCGTTGTATTGGTGGATCCCAGGTCCAGGGCCAAGGGCATATGCAATTCAATCAGGGGAAGAATCTCAAAGTCCATTAAGGGAAGCTTGTACACGGTATGCTTTTCCAGCTCTTTCTTTCTCTCCTCCCCCATATATAGAAAATAGATAAATTTAGAGGCCTTCCGATCCATAAGATAAAGACTATAGTTCTTTGTATCTGGAACCATACCGGAAAGTGCCGCCTCCTTCACAAGGTATAAGGAATCCTTTTTATCCCCCATAGCCACCACATTAAATATGGCACAAACCTGTTTTCCCTCACTGATAATCAAAGCATTGGTATTTAAAAATTTTTCTTTGTACTCAATTTTATAATCATCTGCAAAATTCACCGCTGCCCCATCATAAATACTGATTTTACCGGATACCCGAAGGGATTCTCCCTCCGGTTCCTTGATACGAAAGCACTCCAATGCTTCCTCTATCCTCTCTCTGCCCCCCTCTTTTTCCTCCCGAATCAGTTCTTCCTCAAAGGTTTGACAATAAGAAAGAATCATCTCTATCAGAGCTTCTCCTTGAACATTTGGATCCATCCCCTTAACAATATGTTCCCTGCGGCAAATCTCCCTAAGCCGGTATTCACTCATTAATTCCAGCTCTTTTCTAGTATATGCTGCAGCTTCTCTGTCTTTTTGCTTTTCCCTGTTAAGCTTATAGCCCATGCCTCCTGCCCTTTCCTGTCCGCTTTTTTATGTTGATACCTCCTGGGATCCTTCAATACACTGCTATTGTCCCAATCTTCATACTTTCTTCCACCCCTACAATCCCAAAATGATATTTCCAAAAAATATCTATGGAGCAGGCAATGGGCAAAAACATTTGGACCAGCATCTTTACTTTTTTCTTTTCCTCTTCTGTCTCATTCACTCCTGTAAAAAGAATCAATTTCCTGCTGTTCTCCCCATGTATATACAGATTGGCTCTTGGATAAAGCTCCCTTACCGCCTTTTTAAACGCCGTGATATAATCTCCACACCGGTATAGATCCAGCAGATAAAACATCATTATTTTGGCCTTATCCGCAGGCAAAGACAACAGGACTTCCTTAAAACATTGCAAAAACCTTCCCGACTCTATCTCTTTTAAAAGATACCTTGCCCGCAGCTCCTTTTTATCTGCACCGCTTCTCAAATCCCACACCACCACATAGTGAAGCATGACATCCAAAAACAGTTCTCTTACTCTTTCATAGCCGGTTACATCTGCTAGAAACAGCTCCCCCAGCTGTACAGGAAAACGATACAGTGGATTTACCTCCACCGTGCTTTCTTCAATCCGGTCAGTATTTAAAAAATCAAAGGAACTTTCCGTATAGGGACTGGGACTTGTACTGTTTATAAATCTAAGATCCTCCAAAGCATATCCGTTCTCCCCGGCCTTCAGGGCAATTTCCCACACACAGTTCATCTTTTACTCCTTACTGCTATTCCATGCCGAAAGGCATCATCACCATTTTTCCGTTCTCGTCCATTATTCTACCCGGACTTTGTGTTCCCTTTGTTATCTTCTTCTTCTTTTAGAGTCCTTAATCTTTTTCATGAAAGCCTTGATTGCAAGGACAACCGTTCCACTTATGTATACAAAGACATAAATGTCGATTATTATATTAAAAATATGTTTTATTTTTAATATATAAAGTGCCCAAAGCAAAATGAATAATATACTCTCAGTTATAATGATAATATATGATAAAAAATATACACTTCTCTTCTCCTTCCATGGAAAAAATAATACTCTAGTGTATTTATTAAGCTTTATTTTTATGTAATACCTATCTGTACATTCTCTATCAAAAGCCCAACATATAAAATATAGTGCAACATACAGCATAATACTGAAATATGTCATATATCTTAGATTTGGCATCGGTACCCTCCCCTCCATATACATCAACCTGTTTCGGAAAAAATAATTTTATCCAATGAACCCCCATACCGGGAGCCCATTAACATAGCAGGCAATAAACAGCTTTGTTTAAAGGTACAAAATCCAGAGCCGACATGTATTTTAAACTCCTTCTTATTCCGTCAGGACTTTGCACTTCCTTTTTTATCTTCTTCTTTTGGAGTCCTTAATATCTTTTATTAAAGTCTTGATTCCAAGAAGAACTAATCCGCATACATACGTATATATATCGACATATATCATTATTTTAAAAAAATTTTCATTTTTCAAAAAATAAGATATCCAGAGCAATATCAACACTATGCTTTCGAGTATAACCATAATATATACCCCAAAATATATCTTCTCCCTCCTGTTCCATAGAAAAAATAATTTATTGGTATATTTATTAAGCTTTATTTTTTTGTGATGTTTATCTATACCTTCTTTATCAATAGCAAAAAAAACTATATACTGTATAACATACAATATAACAAAACATACCATATATCTTAGCTTTAGCATCTGTATCCTCCTCTCCATATACATCAATCTGTTTTGGAAAACCAACTTTATTCAACAAAGCATTTCCCTCTTTTGCTTGGTCCATTAATATAGTATTTGATAATATCTGCTTTTTGTTTATTTAACAATCTATTTTCTTGTTTATAATACTTCCAAGCAAAATCTGTCCCTACAGAGCCTACTGTGGCTATAGTATTTGTTTTTATACTTGCCAGTGTCATACCCATAACATAATCCTTATATTGTGAAGTAGCAAACCCAAGCATCTGTTTACCCCATCCACTATATGCAGTACCATATATATCCCTCTG
>CALISX010000394.1 GCA_938041725.1 uncultured Lachnoanaerobaculum sp. | reverse complement strand
CCTGCATCTCGCTGGCTTTTACCTGCCCCAGTACCAGCTGATACATACCCGGCAGGTTTTTTAATTCGCAGTCGGTTTGTTCGCAAATGGCTAAAATATCCCGGCGCACAGATTTCGGGGCGCTTGGAATGGCCAGATAGATGCTGGTAATATGGTATTTTTTTACATTCTCCAAAATGGTATTACGATCTCCAACAATGGGAATTCCATCAATGCTACGTCCCTGTTTTTTGGGATTATCATCAATAATGCATACCACCCTTCCTTGAACCCGCGGTGTACGATTCACATCGTGCAAAATCATTCTGCCTGCACTTCCAGCGCCGATCAGCATAATACGGGCATTATTTTCCTCAGAAGCTTCATTTTTGCGCAGCAAAAGAATAAAGCGGTAGGAAAAGCGAATTCCTACAACTAAAAAATACTGGGTGAGGGCACCAAATACATAGTAAGACAGGGGCATCCGGTGAAAAAACAGGGTGATTCCCACAGACTGCAAAAGAGTTAATTCTATTGCAGCTATGGTTGCCGCCCAAATCTCTGAATAGCTTGCATACTGCCAAAGGCTGCGGTAAAGCCCCCTTCTATAAAAAATAATAAGACTTAACAGGGTATATATAGGCGCAAAATTTCTAAATGCAGCCAAATACACCCAGGGAATTGCAGAATATTGAAAATCAAAACGTATAAACAGCGCGATCAAATACGCTGCATTCACTGCACATGCATCGTACAGCACCAAAAAAAAGGCTGCTCCAAACCAGCTTGCCACCCCTGTGCGTTTTCCTTGCATTTTTCTTCCTCCTATTGTGCCAACTCCCCTGCACCCTGCTTACCTTTCTGCTTTTTTGTTAATATTTTTTCCAGTGTTTTGTCCGGTCACTGGAACCGGTTCTCCTGAGTTTTTCACTGCTCTCCATTGTTTTTTTGAGAAACCCTGAGCGTCATGTTTTTTTTCCCATATCCATATCCCCCGTACCCATAACCATATTCATACCTTTTTTTGTCTATGGGAACCTTATTTAAAATAACTCCCAGGAAACGAGTACCTGTACGGTCAATCTGCTCCTTCACCCGCCGCAGAGCCTTACGGTTGGTTTCCCCGCTGGCTGCCATCAAGGCAATGCCGTCTGCATAACGGGAGAGAATCGCCGCATCAATCACCGCCCCCAGGGGGGATGTGTCCAAAATCACCCGATCAAATTCCTGTTCTGCAATATACATAAAAAGCTTTCTGCACATATCGTCTTCAAACAGCTCTGTGGGACTGGGGGACCAGGGTCCTGCCCAAACCACAAAAAGATTATCAATATTGGTGGCGTATATCCCTTCTTCAGGAAGAATCTGCCCGGATAAAATTTGAGAGAGACCCTTGATCTCCTCTGATACGCCAAAGCGTTCCAAAAAATTGGAATTGCGGATATCCATATCCAAATACAAGGTTTTTTTCCCGGATTCTGCAAAGGCCTTAGCCAAGGCAAAGGATACATGGCTTTTCCCGTCATTTCCGGCCACACTGGTAATCAAAATGTTTTTTACCTTGGAGCCGGAAAACTGCAAATTTGTCCGCAATGTCTTTATCCCTTCAGAGAATGCAAAATCCTCCTTACTGATATGCATCAGTATCATACGATTCCTCCCCCATGCTACCTACCCTCCTTTTTCTTTCCAAACAAGGAGCGCTTCCTATTTTTTTTCTTCTGACCCGGCAAAAGAGGAAGGGATGCCAGGACATTTACTCCCAGCGTTTCTTCCACATCTCCTTCTGTCTTGATTTTATCATCAGCCAGCATCTTTAACAGAATCCCCCCCAGGGCAATCCCCAGCCCCAGCAGTGCACCTACCGTTATATTTTTCCGATGGCTGGGTCCTGCCTTTTGCGATGGGATTTCTCCTGTTTCAATGATCTTTGGGGGATCCTGCTCCATAATATCTGCAATAAAATTCGAAGCCGATGTGGCTAAGGCGTCTGCAATCAGCTTGGCCCGCTCTGGGTCATTGTCTGTAACTGTGATATCCAAGATTCGAGTATCCTTTGGGTTATTCAGACGAATCTTTTGGCGAAGCTGTCCGTAACCCATATTTAAATTCAGCTGCTGTATCACATCCTCCATCACCGTCCTGCCCGTAACCAATACAGTATAATCACTGGTTAACTGTGTCCCAAGCTGCAGATTGGCCAGGGCTGTCAGTGTACTGTTTTCTGACATAACATACATTCTTGTTGTGGATCTATAAAAGGGATTTAACAGAAATTTACTGATACACCCTCCGCCAATTCCTCCCAATACAGTAAGAAAAAGAACCAGCAAAAAATGTCTACGAATTTCGGAAAGCAGCTCCCACAGATCAAATTCCGCCATTCCCTCCCTGTTCGGGAAATGTTTTTCTTCAATTTCCGACATAATGTCATCTCCTTTGCGTTACATCACAGCTTTTCACAAGCATCTAATAAATATCTCTGGGCATTCCCCTTCAAAAGCGCTTCCGGATCAGGAGCATGCTTTTGGATCCACTGTATGGCTGCCCTTGCTTTCGGCGGTCTGACAGCCATATTATGTGCATCAGTCCCTAAAAAATGGATCCAATTGTTTTTCACTGCCCTTTTGCAAAAAGCCAGCTCCCGGCTCCAGGGAGGGGCTTCAAATACAGCGGTACTGATCTGCAGCAGGGCTCCCTGACCAATCACCTCCTCCAGTCCAGCCTTATAAAAGTCCTGGATCCTTTCACAATGGGCTATTACCGCTCGATACCCTGCCTCACGGATACGCCGGATGGCGTATAAAATCCCAGGCACCTTTTCTCCAGGAAAAAATTCTGTCAAAACAAACCTGCTGTTTCCTAAGGGCAGAATCCGTCCTTCCTTTAAATGCTTGGGCATGCTTTCAAACCAGAGCACCTCATTTCCAAGATAAATGGGAAAAGAACTCCCCTGCTCCCTTAGAGCTTCCCGAATACATGCAGCCCTTTCCTGCAGCAGCTCTCTATGGGTAGGGCGCTCCCCATAATAATGAGGCGTGGCAAACAGCTTTTCTACCCCCTCCTTTTGGGCTGCCAGGATAAGTTTTAATGCCTCCGAAAGGCTGTCAGCCCCGTCATCAACTCCAAAGAGAATATGGCTGTGTATGTCTATCATTTGCTCTCCCGCATAAAGCCTGTTGTCCACACCTTGTGTAATACTTCCGTAATATGTCTTAACACATATTACTCACTATAGTAATACCCCTATAATACATGTTTTAAAATAAAAGTCAAGATGAACCAGGCAAGGCTTAACCTTCAACCTTACGATAAAAAATATCCAGAATCATTTTGTCCAAATCTTTGTAACGTGGGTGATACTCTCCCTGTACCATATTCTCCCCCGGAATACGCACAAAATTATCATCCTCCAGGGCTCCTCCTGCCAGCAGCTCCCGCACCAGATCAGAATACTCCTGCTTGCCCATATCCGTCAGCATATCCTTCCGGGTGGCCTCAAATACCTGATCTACAATTTCCGGATTGTCCTTGCTTTGCTCCCG
This sequence comes from uncultured Lachnoanaerobaculum sp., assembly GCA_938041725.1. Lineage (GTDB taxonomy): Bacteria > Bacillota > Clostridia > Lachnospirales > Lachnospiraceae > Lachnoanaerobaculum. The sequence goes on along the minus strand of CALISX010000394.1, from coordinate 1,226 downwards.
CAATTGTTTTTCAAAGGCTTGAATATACAATCTTTTTTTGCTGTTAAAAAAAAGCTCTGCCTGCTCTGCATTCAAGGTCACTACAGCCCCCTGCTGCAAAGCCGGATCCAGTTTCTCCAGAGTGCCATCGGGTACTTCCACTGTAACTCCCCCCACCAAATCGTTCATATTTCCCGTCAAAGCCAGGTTGCCCATAAGATAATGATCCATCTTCAGGCCTCCAAGAAGCTTGGAAACAGCCTCCACCGTATAGGCGCAGCCCTTTTCCTTCCCATTCCCATTGGCAAAGGCATTCCCAATATACTCCACCTGGGTCTTTGCATTGGGTCCAGAGGAGCCAGGAACTTCCGCCATGGTATCTCTGGGGATCTCGATAACCGTCACCGTTCCCTTGGCCTTATGGAATGCCAAAAGAGCCAGACCGCCGCTTTGTGCCTTCCCTTCTGCCTCTGCAGCCCCCTCTCCTATCAAAAGGATCGCCTTAACCGCCGTATTCCTGGTATAACGGCTTCCGCCAAAAATTACTGTGTCATTTGCAAAAGGCTGCTGCCGGTTTCTGGCATTTTCTTCGCTGTAACGATCCTGTTCCAGCAGAGCATAGTCCAGACCTGCTTCAGCAAATACCGTGCTCTTACCGGTTTGATCCCCCTGGCCTTGCTGCCACTGGTTTAACTCACTGGTCTGGTTTTGCTTTTGCCGATACAGATGCACACCAAAAACCCCCAGTCCCACTGCCGCAGCTGTACAACATAGTATGAGTGGTATCCATTTCTTCATGCGTAAGCCCCCTTTGTAAATATTGTGTGTAATAATCTATGCGTATGTTTTTTCAAAATACATACTCCCATCATAACATACCCGTTTTTTGTCAACAATATCAAAACAAGATATTTCCCCCTTTTGCCCTCTTAATTACACTTTTTCCAGCCATAATTGGGCAATTTCCAGATCCTCCGGTGCAGTAACCTTGATATTTTTGGGGTCCCCCTGTACCAGACGGATGTTCTGCCCTGTAAACCGCTCCACCACCATGGCATCATCTGTGATATTACACCGGTCTTCTTCCCGGGCAAAGAGCAAAGCATAGGCCCTTTTACAAAGGGTAAGCTCAAAGCTTTGGGGGGTCTGAACCAGACAAAGGCTGCTTCGATCCAATACCTCTCCCCCAAAATCCCCCTGTCTGCTGCGAACCGTATCCTTTAAGGGAATCACCGGTACCGCTCCCC
>CALISX010000393.1 GCA_938041725.1 uncultured Lachnoanaerobaculum sp. | reverse complement strand
GAGACCTATACCTTTGTACAGTGCAACTCCCAGGACAAGGGCAAGGCGGTGAAGGACAAGTGTCAGGTGGGTTGTATCTCCTGCCAGATGTGTGTGCGAGCCTGTGAAAGCGATGCCATCCATATGAATGGCAATGTGGCTCTGATTCAGTATGAAAACTGCATTAACTGCGGAAAATGCGCCGCCAAATGTCCCACAAAGGTGATTCAGGTGGTGGACGGAAAGCTTGCTTTAACAGCATAACAGACCGGCATACAGATATTTTTTCAGGCTGTGTTTGTCTTTTTGGCAGACACAGCTTTTTTGTGTTATACTGACAGTTGGTTAGGCAGCCCAAACCGCTGTTTGTTCTCAGCAGAAAAAGCTGCGGCAGCATAGGATGAAAGGAGGCAGTTTTGCAGAACAGAACATTTGAACTAAGCAAGGAGGCGTGGAGCTGCATCAGAGCGGCCTACCACTGTCCCCAAAAGGTGCAGTATATGGCCCCCTATATTTTTAAAAAACTCAACAGCCGCTACTCGGAAAAAAAGATCCGGCGGATTTTGGCGGATCTGGGAGAAAGGGGTTATTTAAATCTCTATGACGACAGAGTCACTCCCAAGGGGGCGGGCTTTTACCGAAAATACGAAAGCGCCTGGCATGCCATTTGCGCCCAGCAGTATGCACTGCAGCTGGAAAAGGAGGAGGCGGAGGAGGTGGCGGATTATCTGGTCTGCACCTATCCCGCCGGAGTTTTGGAGGAGCTGGGGGAAAAGTATGAAACCGAAAAGGCTTTGGATACCAGAGAGGCCAAGTCAGAGCGGATTGTGGATACGGATTTTAACGGACGGCTGTCCATGGGAGTGTACAAGGTGGCCTTTGATCTGATCTGCCTGGGAGAAGAAAGGGGGGTATATGGTCCCTGTCTTTTGGGGGAGGGATTTTTACAAACGGCGGATTTGATCATAGAACCCCTGGGGAGCAGGCTGGAGCTAAGATGGACCAGGAATCAGGAGGAATTTTCAGGCATCCTTTGCATTGTCATGGGGGAGGAGGTGTTCCTGGAGGCCCAGGAGGGGGTTTTAAGCATTCCAGTGCCCTTGATCAGCTTTGAATATGTGCCGGGATACAAGATTTTGCAGGGAAGACTGGAGCTTTGGCTCTTGACGAAGGAGGGAAAGCACAGGGCCAGGCTGGAGCTTCCCTTGTTAAGCGACTAGGAGGGATATGGACAAAAGAGATTATTTCAAGGCCTTTTTGGAGGAAATCAAAGCCTCCGGCACCCAGGGGATTTCCCTGAGCGCCATGGCAAAAAAACTGGGGGTAAACCGTTCCTCGGTTCTTAGAAATCTGGCCCAGTATAAGGAACAGGGAATCCTGAATGAAAACTATCTTCTCACCAGTGGGGGAAAGCTTTGGTTTCAATCGGTGATGCAAAGGATGGAAAGACTCAAAAACTGGTTTACCGCCCATAACATGGAGGAGGAGCGGGCCTATGCCGATGCTCTGCGTATTATTAAAAACTGTTCCGACCAGGGGGCAATGCTTTTGAGCAATATCGGCATTCTGTGCTCTGCCTGTGACTGTCAGCCAGCAGAGGAGGCGGACTGGTTCAGTGCCTTAGGAGAGGAATTTGAGCAAAAATATCCTCAGGTGCTGTTTTCCGGCAGAAGCGTATTTTTTAATTTTTGGAAGGAAAATGCAGAGCGGAATATCAGAGAGCTTTCCATGGCCAATGCTGGCTTTATTCAGCCCGGGGCTTTGGAAGCATCCCCGGAGGGCATGTATGTGGTTTTGAACATCGTCAATATGACCCAGCAGTCCTTGATGGGACGCTGGTTTGAGGCCGTGGCTGCAGAGGTGGAATATGAAAGCCCCTGGAGCAGCGGGGGAGACTGGGAAAGGGCTTTGCTGGAAGGCAGTCAGGTGCGGCTTCCTGTTTCAGTATTCCGTATTTCCTATAAGGAGGATTTCAGCTGTATCAGAGGGCGTCTCCGTGTACGCATCGCCTGCAGCGCCGGGGACATGGCCATGCCTGCCAATACGGTGATACTGGAAATCCGCATGTATGGAGCAGGAGAGAAGGAAAAACAGGAAAGAAAAGGCCTGGAGGAGTAGATGCCTTTGCACTTTTTTTTGAAAATTTAAAAATTCTTAAGGAAAAAAAGACAGCCTTGTTGCGTTTACTGCAACATAGAAAGGCTGTTTTTTGCTTACTTTCCAGGGAAACCGGTAAAAAAAAGGGGCGGTTTGTCCCTGTTGCAGTCCCTGCAACAAGAAAAAAAACAAGTTGACGAAGTGAATTTACATTTATAGAATAAATATAGATAAAAACAGATATTTTGTATACATAAATCACAAGATATCAATTCTTGAACTTTGGAAGGTTCAACAGGCTCTAAAATAGTACAGAAGGGAAAGGAAAAAGAGGAGAGAAATATATGAATTTATTTTCGGGACACTGCCTTTTTTGCAGGGGGGATCCCTTTTTTTAGAAACAGAGGTTAGGTTCTCCTGACCAATCAGGCTGGATGGCAGAACAG
>CALISX010000392.1 GCA_938041725.1 uncultured Lachnoanaerobaculum sp. | reverse complement strand
TGTGGGGCGTGATGGAGCCGGGGACGGCCACAAAAAGCGATGCCCGGATTTTGCTTATGGAGGGAGAGGATCTGCAGGGATCTGCCGGGGAAGAGGCTATGGGGGAGATGTCCTTAGAGGGAGAAACGGAAGACCCAGGGGAGGCTGTTTTGGAAGAGGGCCTGCAGGAATCCGCCGCAGATATGATCAAAGAAACAGAACCTTCTGCCCCGGCTCTCTCCGGGGCGGCCCTGGATCAGGAGCGGTATGCCTTCCCGGATTTCTTTATCACCTCCTGGCAGCAAATGGACGCAGGGGGAAGGCTTTGGGCTTTGATTTCAGGGGGCTTTGGACTGCTGGGAATCGTGCTTGGCTTGTTCAGGGCCTGCAGACGGAGCCGGTAAGCCGACAGAAAAAGGAGGATTATGGAAAAAGTCAAATGGGGTGTGCTGGGAGTTTTCTCTGGGGGTTGCAAGAACCGTGGATCGGATATTGCAAAAGATCGGGTATGAGCCGCAGGCCTGCAATCTTTGACAGTTAAAGAAATCCCTTGAAAATTATCCCCGAGTGTAGTACACTAAGCTCCGACGGGCAGAGAGGGCCCTTTTGGTGCTGTGTCCTTTTTGCAAAGTATCCCATGCCCTGAAAGCAGAGGGCTGTAAAATATAATTCCTTTGGAGTGAGAACATGTTTAATACGATTCTTTCTATTATTTTTATTATTGTTTGCCTGTTTTTAACCATTGTGGTGTTGTTCCAGGAGGGAAATGAACAGGGATTGGGATCCATTGGCGGCATTGCAGATTCCTATTGGGGAAAGAACAGAGGCCGTTCTGTGGAAGGTCTGCTGGAGAGACTTACCAAGGTGGCAGCAGCCTTGTTTTTGATACTGGCTTTGGTATTGAATATTTTAAAGTAGGTATGGCAAAGGACAAAATCGGCAGTAAAATTAGAATACAGCAAAGGCCAAAGAAAAAGTACTTTCGGCCTTTGCTGTATTTTTGCTTTTTATGGAAGGAAAGGGGCTGGAAAGCCCGAAAGCCCTTTCCCTATTCTTTTTTCAAGGAGGAAAGCATGGCTTCTATGCTTTCTTTGGTTTTGCTGATTTGCCCTACATAGGAGAAGCCGGTTCCAAAGATATAGGAGCCGTCAGCCTCCAAAATATAATTCTGCATATAAACCGTGTCTCCATCATCATCTGGTTCTGTAGCAGTCATCATATATCCGCTGTAGCTTCCCAGAGTGACAGGATCCAGTAATTCTACGGGAGTTTCCTCTTTGGCGATGTAGGTGCTGGCAAACTCAGCCAGTTCCATGCCGCTGTCCTCCTTGGAGAAAACGTCAAAGATCATCATCATAGTTTCATCTGAGGTCATCAAAGTCAGATCACTTTCACCACGTTCCTTGGTAACATCCTTCCAGCTGCCCTTGGCAGAGATGGAATACCCATCTCTTAGATCATAGGTTTTGGTTCGGAGGTTCAGCAGGGCTGTGATCCCGGCAGAGATCAAAACAACAGCAATGATAATCCATCTGATAAAACGAAAAATACGCATTTTTATCCCTTTCTTTGAATAGCTTTAAATTTTTTTCAGAAAACCGCCTGACCATTATATATCATATCACAAAAAAATGAAAGACTTAGACAGATATATATCCTCCTCTTGACAAGTATCTTTTTGGCTATTAAAATTGAGACCGTGTTTCAAATTTGCTG
>CALISX010000391.1 GCA_938041725.1 uncultured Lachnoanaerobaculum sp. | reverse complement strand
CAAAAAGCACCGGACTCCAAAGGGCCTACAGAATCTTCTCCATGATCGTTCTGATTGTGCTGGCCTTTGCCTTTATCTTTCCCCTGTACTGGATCTTTACAGGAGCCTTTAAAACACCGGTTTCTATTAATGCGCCGGTGCCGGACTGGATTCCAAAGGAGCTGGTACTGGATAATTTTAAAAAGCTTTTTTCCAGACAAAGCGCCCCTTTGTTTGAACTGGGCGCTTTAAAGGGGCCCCAGGTTCCTGCCGCCCTTCGCTGGATGGGCAATACGGTTTTTATGGCGGTGTCTGCCATGATTTTAACCTGTATCACCGCTGCCATGGCAGGCTATGCCTTGGCAAAGAAACGGTTTCGAGGCAGGATCTTGCTGTTTACTTTGATTGTATGCGCCATGGCTTTGCCAAAACAGGTGATTTTGATTCCTTTGATTCGGGAAATGTCCTCCCTGAAGCTGTACAATACCATATGGGCGGTGATTCTCCCTACGGTGGGGTGGCCCTTTGGCGTGTTTTTGATGAAGCAGTTTTCCGAGGGGATTCCAGGGGAAATGCTGGAGGCCGCCAGAATTGACGGGGCCAATGAGTGGAAAACCTTTACCAATATTGTGTTTCCCATGGTACAGCCCGGGGTGGGGGCCCTGGCTATTTTCACCTTTATCAACAGCTGGAATGATTATTTCATGCAGTTGATTATGCTTAGCTCCACCCAGAATCTGACTATTTCCTTGGGGATTGCCAAGCTTCAGGCGGAAAACGCCACGGATTTTGGCTTGATTATGGCGGGAGCTGCCTTGGCAGCGGTTCCTATTTTGATTGTATTTATTGTACTGCAAAAATATTTTACCAAGGGCATTACCATGGGTGCCGTGAAAGGATGATATGAGAGATTTGAAAAAATACAAGGGGATTTTCCCTGCTTTTTATGCCTGTTATGATGAGAAGGGAGAGGTGGACTTAAAGGGAGTCCGTGCCCTTACCCGGTATTTCAAGAAACAGGGGGTCCAGGGGCTGTATGTGAACGGCTCCTCAGGGGAATGCATTTACCTTAGTGTTTCAGAAAGAAAGGCCATATTGGAGGCTGTGATGGAGGAGGCAGGCCACCTTGCCATCATTGCCCATGTGGCCTGCAACAATACAAGGGACAGCCAGGAGCTGGCAGCCCATGCCAAGGCCTTGGGGGTGGATGCCATTGCCGCCATTCCCCCCATTTATTTCAAGCTGCCGGAGCATTCCATTGCAAAATACTGGAATGACATCAGCCAAAGCGCCAGGGGAGTGGATTTTATTCTTTACAACATTCCCCAGCTGGCAGGAGTCGCACTGACCAAAAATTTGTTTTTAACCATGCAGGAAAATGAAGATGTGGCGGGGGTGAAAAATTCCTCCATGGCTGCCATGGATATTCAGATTTTTAAAAACACTGGCAGGCCCTGTGTGGTGTTCAATGGACCGGATGAGCAGCTGGTGTCGGGACTGGCCATTGGAGCAGACGGCGGCATCGGGGGAACCTATGGGGTGATGCCAAGGCTGTATGTAAAGCTTTTTGAGCTGGTAGAGCAAGGAGAGTATGAAAAGGCCAGACAGATTCAGAATGTGGTAAATGAAATTATCTTTACCCTGTGTTCCGGCCGGGGGAATATGTATGCCCTGATTAAGGAGGTGCTGCGGCTGGAGGAAAATCTGGACATTGGCGGGGTGCGGCTTCCTTTAACGGATGTAACAGAATCGGACCGGGATATTGCAGGGAAGGTACAGGAGTTAATAAGGATAGCAAAAGAAACGTTTCTATGAAAGAATATATTTGTATAGATATTGGTGGAACTTTTGTAAAATATGGTATAATCAATGAAAATATAGAAATTTCCCATCGGGCTTTGACACCAACCCGGGCCCATTTGGGGGGACAGGCAATTTTGGATCAGGTTCAGGAGATCATACAGGAGCTGCTGCCCTTTTGCAGGGCAGAGGGGATTTGCCTTAGCTCTGCAGGCATGGTGGATGTGGAGGAGGGAAGGATTTTGTATTCCGGTCCCCAGATCAAGGACTATGCAGGTACCTGCTTTAGGGAGATTTTACAAAGGGAATTTTCCCTTCCTGTGGAGATTGAAAATGATGTAAACTGTGCCGGGCTGGCTGAGAGCATCTCCGGAGCAGGGGCCTATACAGACAAAAACCTTTGTCTTACAGTGGGCACAGGCATTGGCGGCTGTTTTGTGAATCGAAGATCCGTCTACCATGGAAGCGGCTACAGAGCCTGCGAGGTGGGCTATATGCAGCTGGGAGCAGGGGCATTTCAGGATCTGGCTTCCGCTGCTGCATTGACGGCGGCGGTGGAGGAAACAAAGGGAAGAAAGCTTTCCGGCCGGGAGGTCTTTGACCTGGCCGGGGAAGGGGACCCGGACTGTATAGAGGCTATAGTCCGCATGACAGACTGTTTAGCTAAGGGAATTGCCAATATTTGCTATATTTTGGATCCAGACAATATTATTTTAGGCGGCGGCATTATGGAAAGGAAGGAATATCTGTCCCCCCTGCTGGAGGCTGCTCTGGGGAAATACCTTTTGGGTATTTTCAGGGAGCATGTAAAGCTCTCCTTTGCCAGGTACGGAAATGATGCGGGTATGGTGGGGGCCCTGTATTCCTTCGGAATACAAAAGGAGAAAAGAGGACAATAGACATGTATGAGAAATCCATTATACCTGTAATTGAGGCAAAATATTATTCATTTACGGCAACAGAGAAGAGAATTGCAGATTATTTTATCAAGCATGACAGTGTGGAAAACCTGACCATTCAGGAAATTGCAGATGAGATTTTTGTATCCCAGGCTTCAATTTCCCGTTTTGCGAAAAAATGCGGGTACAATGGATTTAGGGATTTTTTCTATGAGTATCTGGACAGTGTCCGCTCCAGTGAAAAGAAGCTGTCCGCAGATTCTGCCAAGAAGGTGTTTAATACCTATCAGGATATTTTAAACCGGGCCTATTCCCTGGTGGACAATGCTTTAATCAGCCGGGTGGTGGATAAACTAAACAACGCCAAAAGGGTGATTGCCTGCGGCATTGGCAGTTCCGGCTATGTGGCTTCGGAAATGGAGAGCCGTTTTCTTCGGGTAGGGCTGGATGTGGATTCCCTTACCCATTATGACAGAATCCGTATGCAGGGGGTGTTTATCAAAGAGGGAACCTTGGTGGTAGGATTCAGCATCAGCGGAGAATCCGAATCGGTGTTGTATCTGTTGGAGCAGGCCCATAGAAGGGGTGCAAAAACCATCCTGTTTACCTCCGTGGATAAGCCTTCCTTTAAGCGTTTCTGCGATGAGGTGGTGCTGGTGGCCTCCATTAAGCATTTGGATCAGGGCAATGGGATCTCTCCCCAGTTTCCCATGCTTTTGGTTTTAGATCTGATTTACAGTGAATATATGAACTATGACAATGTATTGAAAAATGCCATTCACGAGGATACTCTTTCTGCGTTAAAGGCAGGAAAGCAAAGGGAAGAAAATCCTTTTTTTGCATAGCAAAGAGCCCCAGGGACGGCAGGGTGCCCTTTACATGAAAATATAAATATCCTATAATAAGTATCCCGGCAAACTGCGGAATGGATCATCCAAGGGATCACCATTCAAAAAATAACTGTGTCAGGGAGCGTCAGCCTGCTTTAAGGCAAAGATATCATAGCTTGGGGATCCTGCTCTTGGCAGGCAGTCAAAGCTATGGGAATAAAGTTAACTTGGAAGGGATGAATCTTAGTGGCTAAAATCGGGGCTGAGGAAAAACAGGGGGCAACACAGACAGCAAAGGCTTTTACTGGTGGGAAAAATAAGGGAATGAAAAAGCTGTCTCCAGAGGACTTTTTACAAAAACTTTCTATTTTGGTGGAGAAAGCCACCAAGCAGGATATGAAGCTGGACTTTGGAGAGATTAATGATTGTTTTGCAGGGGAAGAGCTGAACACAGAGAATATTGAGCAGATTTATTCCTATCTGGAGAACAAGGGTATTGAAGTTGTGGAAGCGGTTCCAGAGGAAGCTCCGGCAGATATTGACACCTTGGGGGGCGAGGATGCCCTGCTGGTGGACGATGAGGAGGAATTTGACAAGGAAGCCGAGGAGGAGATTGATTTAAGCGCCATTGATATTTTAGAGGGCGTGGGAACCGAAGATCCGGTTCGGATGTATCTGAAGGAGATCGGTACGGTTCCTCTCTTGTCTGCAGAGGAAGAACTGGAGCTGGCCAAAAGAAAACAAGACGGTGATGAGTATGCCAAGCAAAGGCTGGTGGAAGCCAACCTCCGTTTGGTGGTAAGCATTGCAAAGCGTTATACCGGCAGGGGCATGAGCTTTCTGGATCTGGTGCAGGAGGGCAATCTGGGGCTGATCAAGGGTGTGGAGAAGTTTGACTATACCAAGGGATTTAAGCTAAGCACCTATGCCACCTGGTGGATCCGTCAGTCCGTCACCAGGGCTTTGGCAGACCAGGCCAGAACCATCCGGGTGCCGGTGCATATGGTGGAAACCATCAATAAAATGAGCAAGATGCAAAGGAAGCTGACCTTGGAGCTGGGATATGAGCCCAGTGTTACGGAGCTTGCCCATGCCCTGGAGATGACGGAGGAGAAGGTGATGGAGATCATGCAGATTTCCAGAGAACCGGCTTCTTTGGAAACGCCTATTGGAGAGGAGGACGACTCCAATCTGGGGGATTTTGTGGCGGATTCCAATGTGCTGACCCCGGAGGGGAATGTGGAATCGGTGATGCTCAGGGAGCATATTGATACTTTGCTGGGGGATTTAAAGGAACGGGAAAGGCAGGTGATTGTACTGCGCTTTGGTTTGGAGGACGGCCATCCCAGAACTCTGGAAGAGGTGGGGAAGGAGTTTAAGGTAACCAGGGAGCGGATCCGGCAGATCGAAGCCAAGGCTCTTCGGAAGCTGCGCAATCCTGTTCGTTCCAAGCGGATCCGGGATTTCCTGATGTAGGCATATGAACAAAAGAAATCTGCAAAGGGAGCTGGAGGAAAGAATTCGGGCCAATGAAGCCTTGGGGATTCGCCCAAGGCTTTTGCTTCATGTGTGCTGCGCCCCCTGCTCCTCCTATTGTCTGGAATATCTGGAACAGTATTTTGATATCACTGTATTTTTTTATAATCCAAACATTGACAGGGAAGAGGAATATCGAAAAAGGGCGGAAGAGGAGAAGCGGCTGCTTGCTTCCATGCCCCTTGTGCATGGTGTTCATTTCCTGGAGGGAAAATACGATCCTCAGGTGTTTTACCAGCTCATAAAGGGCCATGAGAAAGACCCGGAGGGGGGAGAGCGCTGCCGGATCTGCTTACCCAAAGACTGCGGGAGGCAGCCTTTGTGGCAAAGGATCTGGGAATGGAATATTTTACCACCTCCCTGACCATCAGTCCTATGAAGGATGCCCAGTTGCTTTGGGAAATCGGCAATGCAGCCGGGGAGGAGTTTGGCGTGGCCTATCTGCCCAGTGATTTTAAGAAAAAAAACGGATATAAAAGATCCGTGGAGCTTTCCCGTCAGTACGGTCTGTACCGCCAGGATTACTGCGGCTGCAGCTTTTCCCGGGGGAACCGGCCATCTTTGGAGGAATATACAGATGGTATTTGACGATTATCAGCACTTGCTTTATAATATTGGATACAGTAACCCCCATGCCAAGCAGGCCTGCGTTGCTTCTCTGCTGGTGCAGTTTGTGTGCTGCCGGTCTTGTCCTTGGCAAATCATCTCAGAATAGGAGAGTGTTCATGTTAAGTAGAAAAATTACCATCACCAACCCTTCCGGTCTTCACCTTCGTCCCGCCGGGGTGCTGTCCCAGACGGCCATGAAATTCAAGTCGGATATTATTGTTGAAACCGGAGATAAGAAGGTTGTGGCCAAAAGTGTTTTGAATGTTATGGCGGCAGGGATTAAGTCCGGCACAGAGGTGACTTTGGTTGTTGAGGGAGAGGATGAGAAGGAGGCCATGGATGCTTTGGTGGCTGCCATTGAATCCGGTCTGGGAGAAAAGTAGGATAGTAAATTTTA
>CALISX010000390.1 GCA_938041725.1 uncultured Lachnoanaerobaculum sp. | reverse complement strand
ATAAAGAAACTTCAAACACCTTCTCGAAACCGACCAAGCAGACGCTATTACTCAAAATATCAAAGAGGCAAACTATATACGTAAAATACTGAAATAGCGCTCAGTTGTCAGTAGTCAGAGGACAGTTGTTATAGGTATCATAATTAATGGTTATAGAAAACATCTATAGAATTATAGATTTTTTCTTGAAAATAGAATTTAAATGCTTTAAAAACTCAATGGCATCCAAATTCTCATGTCCCCCGTAAATATTGGGAAGCCACTCCCCTGCATTCTTTCCATAGTCCAGATACAGCATGGAGGCCACTGCATCCATACGAATGCCGTCCACATGGTACAGATCTGCCCAAAACAAAGCATTGGCAATTAAGAAATTGCTTACCTGGGGCCGGGCATAGTTGTAAATCAAGGTGCCCCAGTGGGGATGGGCTCCCCTTCTCGGATCCTCATGCTCGTAAAGGCAGCTTCCGTCAAAGCAGGCCAGTCCGTAAATATCCCTGGGGAAATGGGCAGGCACCCAGTCCAGAATTACCCCGATATTTTTCCGGTGCATATAGTTCATGAAATACATAAAGTCCTGGGGCGTGCCATAGCGGCTGGTGGGACTGTAATATCCCGTCACCTGATACCCCCAGCTGCCGTCCAAGGGATGCTCCATAATGGGCATCAGCTCAATATGGGTATAATTCATCTTCTTAACATAGGCCGCCAGCTTTGGAGCAATTTCCCGGTAACTATAGAACATACTTCCATTCACATCCTCCCCGGCTTCGTCCTTTGCCATCTCCTTGCGCATCCAGGATCCCAGATGTACCTCATAGATATTCAAGGCTGTACCAAGCCCGGCCTTGCCCACTGCCTGCCTTTTTTCTCTCTCCCTCATCCAGGTTCCATCCTCCCAGGAAAAGCCGGAAAGATCTGCCACCACGCTGGCTGTGTTGGGCCGCAGTTCTGAAGCAAAGGCATAGGGATCCGCCTTTAACATAGGCTCTCCCCTTTTATTTTTGACCTCGAACTTATAAAGATCCCCCGGCTTTACACCAGGAAGGAAAAGTTCAAAAATACCAGAATCCCCCAGCCGGTTCATCTGGTGGCGTCTGCCGTCCCAAAGATTAAAATCCCCCACTACGCTGACCCGCATAGCCTCCGGCGCCCAGCAGGCAAAATTCACTCCTTCCACACCGTTTAAAGTCATGGGCTTGGCCCCCAGCTTATGGTAAATCTCATAGTGGATCCCTGCCCCAAAGGCATCCATATCCTCCTGGGTAAAAATACTTTTAAAGGAATAGGGATCGTACACCTTTTGTGTTGTGTCATTGTCATAGGTCACCTGCAAATGATAGCGGAACTCCTTCTTCCTTCCCACAAAGCCGGCAAAAAAACCCGCTTCGTCCACCATTTCCAAGTCCACAGGGTTTTTGTTGCCCTCAATGCACAGCTGGATTTTCTGGGCGGTGGGCAAAAAAGTCTGAAACAAAAATCCATCTTCTAATTTTTTAGCCCCCAGAATAGAGCCGGGTCTATCCGACTCTGAAAATGTGATTTCCTCAATCGCAGCCCAATCCATTAACGCATATAATTTACTGTCCATTTCCATACCTTTCTCCAAGTCGGCAAGTATTAACTACAGGAAAACACTGATTGATTGTTCCCCGCAAGGTGGTTTCCCCCAAGGCAAACCATACTGGTTTATTTTAACACATCTGCACGGGTTCGTACACTCCCCCAAGACATACCACAGACGGAAAAAGAAAAACCTCCCCTCATGCCGGAGGTCCCCGGCACCACCATGCATATGCCTCCATACGGAAAGGATTCCTTAATTTTTCCTTTAATTTTCGTGATTTCTCTGGTATAATTTAAACATATCCACTTGATAAATTCTTTTCCCTGTGCAACTTATATGCACTGTTTCTATAACAGGGATGGGATTTTTTCAGGGGGATGAAGCAGTATCGTTAGCGTGATTCGCTGTAAGCGGATAAGGAGGATGTTATGAAAAAAATTATAATGGGAATTTCTGCTGCTGTTATGGCTCTTTTCCTTTCCCTTCCTGCCTTTGCCGGCACATGGAAGCAGGATGAAAAAGGATGGTGGTTTCAAAATGATGATAAGAGCTACCCCGCCGGAGCCTGGGTGCCTATCAAGGATCATATGTACTATTTCCTGCCTGATGGATACATGGCCACAGGATGGGTAAAGATTGAAAACAACTGGTACTACTTTGGAAACTCCGGTGCCAAGAGAACCTTTGATCTGCAAACCGATGTATTCTATTTTCAGATCGGCACCGACGGCATCTGCACCAATTTTTACGCCAATACAACTCCCTCCCAGGAAGCCGGCTGGGCCTTGTTTGATCCTGCCGTCATGGGAGATTTTTCCAAAGAAATGTCCGCAGGCCACATCATTCTTTATAAGGATGCCTACTGGATAACCCCGGATCAGGCCAATGCCCTGCGCTTTGCCATGGCCAGATCCCACCTGAGCACTGCTCCCAAGGAGATCACCTCCTATTCCTCTCCCTCTTTATCTGAGGTAGTTTTAAAGGGTCCCGGTGCAAAGAAATAAAACTATATAAATTCTTCGTTGGCGTCCAGAGGGCCGGGTATGCTTTCATACCCGGCCCTCTGGATATCAGGCGTAAATCACTATACCAAGTCCTCATCCTCCAGGCTCAAATGGAATCTCAGCTTCCCCGGCTCTGCCTTCATCTGGGTTTTATTATTGAAGCCTTCCTCCCGGAATTTTCCGACATTGAAGATTCCTCCGTCTATGATTTTCATAAACTCTTCCACAACGAACTCCACCTCTTTTTCCTGTACATGCTCATCAAAAATTCCCCAGCGCAGGCCCAGAAAATTAGCGGCTCCCATGAGAGTATAGGATAAAACCTCCAAATCAATGCCTTGAAGCTCCCCCTTTTCCTTTGCAGGCTTCAAACCTTCCATATAGGATCTGCAAAAGGAAATATAATAATCCTTAAAGAGTTCCTGATCAATATACATGGACTCCCATATGATATGATATAAATACTGGTTTTTCAGCACAAATAAGATCCATGCCCTTAAGCCCGTTCTCTCTGCCTCCCTTCGGGTGGTGCAATTTTTAATGGCTTTTGTCAGATGCTTTCGAATCATATGGCTGCAGCGCAAAAGTAAATATTTATACAGGCAGTATTTACTCTCAAAATAAATATAAAATGTTCCGGAGGCCACCCCCGCCAGACTGGTGATTTCTTTAACAGAAGTGGCATGGTATCCCTTTTCATAAAAAAGCTGGATTGCAGAATTTAAAATGCTGTTTAAAGTTTCCTTTCCCCTTTTGGTTCTTGGCATATTAATAATAGAATCCATTCTGAATCTCTCCTGTTCTTTACAGTTCATAGGAAGGAATTTTCATTATACATGGATTCTCAAAACAAGTAAACCAAACTTATTGACTATTTCCTGCCACCTCCCGTACACTTGCTGCAGTACTTCTCCTGATAGCATCCCCATCACACAGCAAAGTATGTCATGGGGATGCTATTCCATTACCCCCGATTATAATAGGCAAAGTCCACCATGAAACAACCTCCTATTTTTTAAATATACCAAAAAACAGGAGGTTTATTTACAATTTTATTTGTTCATGTGTTTGTCCTATGCATATTACGAGAGAATTGTATACTGTACTTTAGGATTATTGATAAATCCCAAAACAAGACTGGAAAAAAGTACAGGATTTTCGTACATGGAGGCATGACCCTCACCCGGAAGAATACAGTGATAACCTTGAGGCAGTTTTTCAACAATTTTTTTCTGCTCTTGTACCGGTGTTAAATAATCCCTTCCGCAGGACACCACCAAAACCGGACATTGTATTTCTCCCAAGCGGTTTAATACATCATGACTTTCCGCACTTTTGGTAAGTCTACTCATGGAATCCATCCATTCCTTATTGGCAAAGACAGAATGCAGGAGTGTTCTCCTTTGCGTCATCCAATCATTATATCTGGAATAAAATTGAGGGGAATAAACAATAGGTATTGTTGTATAGTAATAGGCTTCCGGATCGCTTCCTGCTTTTATCCAGGATTTTCCAATATCTCCCAGCCACGGTCCTGTTTTAGCAGTGGTATTAAACAGGACCATACGCCGAAGGCAATCTGGATACTCCAATGCAAAATGCAGTGCTACCTCTCCTCCGTAAGAAATTCCTGCAATTGATACCCTGTTTAACTTTAAAAATTTACAAAGAGCAAAAACCGCCTCAGTCTGCAGTTTTTGATCATACTCGGGAAAGAATGACATATTTTGAGAACGTCCCTGATCCAGCAAATCCATTAAAATCAATTGATTATTTTTACTAAAAGGTTCAATAAATTCAGACCAACTGATACAGGACATCATAATACCATTCAGTAAAAGCAGAGGCTCTCCCTCTCCATACACTTCATAATATACTTTCTTTTCTTTAAATGTAAATTCCGGCATATTTCCACCTACCCAATCTCAAAGATTCTAATTCTCCCTGCAAGCAGAGCGCCATCGACTATTCTGTCCATACTAATCATCTATTTTGCCAGGATTCCCACACGGAAGGCCTCCTCTCGAAGTTGCTTTCGAAATCTGGGATGGGCAATGTCTATCAGTCTTGCAGCCCGCTCTATTAAATCTGTTCCCCGCAAATGTGCCACACCATACTCTGTTACCACGATATCCACATCATTTCTGGAAAGAGAAACTGCTGCACCAGGAGTAAGTTGGGCACAAATTTTAGAAATCTCTTTTTCTTCCCCCTGCTCCCCCTTAACCCTGGCGGTAGCATGAAGGGCAATGATGCTTTTTCCATTTTTAGACATTTGTGCCCCAATAGCAGTGTCTGCTTGTCCGCCTGTACCTGAAAATTGTCTGGAGCCAATGGATTCTGAAGCGCACTGACCTGTCAGGTCAATCTCCAAAGTAGTATTAATAGAGATCTGGTTATCATTTTGAGAAATAACATAGGGATCATTTGTCCAGGCACCATCATAAATTCCTACGGAAGGATTATAATCAATAAACTCATAGAGCTCCGGTTCTCCCATAGCAAATGTTGTAATGATTTTTCCCTTATTTATATTCTTATATTTCCCGGTAATCACACCCCGTTTTGCCAGTTTCATTAACCCGGTGGTCAGCATTTCTGTATGCACCCCCAAGTCATTCTTATCTTTCAGGAACTCTGCCACCGCATTGGGGATTCCTCCAATACCCAACTGTATACAAGAACCATCCGGCACCAGATCGGCAATGAATTTTCCTATTTTTGAATCCGTTTCTGTAAAGGGCAGATCCGGCAATACAGGAGGCTTATACGCAGCCTGGATTAAATAATCCACATCCCTTACATGTATCTCTAAATCCCCCAATGTATAGGGCATATGAGGGTTGATCTCCAGCATAACC
Organism: uncultured Lachnoanaerobaculum sp.; assembly: GCA_938041725.1. Classification (GTDB taxonomy): domain Bacteria; phylum Bacillota; class Clostridia; order Lachnospirales; family Lachnospiraceae; genus Lachnoanaerobaculum. Next base: position 2,347 of record CALISX010000390.1, on the reverse strand, counting down.
AAGTCAGCCTTTTCTATCATCCTTTTCTCATAGGTATTGGAACAGGACAGGGAAATGAAGCCATGTTTATCTGGCATACTGGCTGCCCCCACATACACTGTAGGCTTAAGGTAATCCAGGCGCTTTTTAGCAGCCAGATGCAGATGATTTGGGATAAATCCCATATTCCCGTTGCCAAAAGCTTTTCTAAGTTGGGGTGCAAAAAACCATCCTTCCACCTTAAAAACATTGGAATATTCCGGACTATAGATTTTGGAAGGATGCGTGGGGAGACAATTGGTTATGGTAATCTTTTCCACACGATGGGCAATGCGATGAAGCGCACCCATAAAAAGCCCCGCCTCTGATGCTCCCAAACCTGTTACAATAACATCTCCTGATTTGATTTTATTCAGCGCTTCTTCTACTGAAATAATTTTTTTCGAATAATCCAAATCTCTTTCCTCCTTTTTCAGAAGTTTCAGGGAAACACACCTCAAACATGCTGTTTTTTCCTGCCGCCCGTACCTCTTTACTGTTCCAACAATTCCTCCATACTGTGCAGTCCGTCCACCAGTTCCCAGCCGTTTTCAGCAGAAGCGCTAACTTTAGATAAATTCATAACTTTGGTTCCAACTCTGCTGCCATTGGAATAATCTATTGTTCCACCAAAAGGATTTTCGATGGGAGCTCTAATGCCTTCATATAGCTGTCCCAGGTTAGTTCTTCTTTATTATCTGCTACTCGTTTCACTCCTTCGCAAAAAAAGGAAGCAGCTATCCATCCAGTTTGGGCATAGGTATTATCACCATACTCTTCCGGAGCCCATGTTTTATATAACGCCAGATTTTCCGCACGCATATCTTCATAGGATACCCATCCGTTTCCGTAAATATCAAAGACTCCCTCTATATCGGCAGCAACTGTTTCTGAAATAGAGGCAGATACATTTACATAGGTGGTAATAGCCGGTACATGCATTCCCTGCGCAGCCATCTCCTTGGCAATCGTGGGCATTGTGGCCTGGATCGCCGCAATAATCACAAAGTCCACATTTGCGCTTTTTAATGATGTCACAGCCGCTGATACATCAGCCGCCCCTGCAGCCACCTGCTCTGCCACGATTTCAATGCCCAATTCTTTGCATTTTTCACTGGCACCATCAAACATATTTTGCCCTGCATCATCTGATGTATAAATGATCCCGATCTTTTTGGCTTGAAACGTTCCTACGCCTCTGGCAGCCATAATCTGTCCCTCTGTGGTATAAATAGGCTGCACTGGAAAAATGTTATACCCCTCTTTATTGGTTGTAGCTTTCTTGGCATACAGCTGTCCAATACCTGTAGCAAAATACACAGCAGGAATACCATATTCTTTAATATCATCCAATGTGGCAGCCACAACCGGTGTCCCAAAATGACCTACCAATGCAAAAATTTTATCATCTTCCACCAGCTCCTGCAAATAAGACTTGCCCTTAATGGGATCAAACTCATCATCATAATGTTTAAAAACAATTGTCCTTCCCCCGATTCCTCCCTGAGAATTCACATATTGAAAATACGCTTCTATTCCCGCAATAAAAGGAACGCCCACGGCAGCATAAGTCCCTGATACCGCTGCTGAGTTTCCAACAATAATCTCTTTATCTGTCACTCCCTGTACCTTGCCAGCGGAGCCGCCTTGAGATGTTTGGCTGCAAGCCGCTACAGACAGAACCAGTCCACTGACCAGCAATACAGCAACTCCTTTCAAAAAATTTTTCTTTAACATAGTAACCTCCTTTATTCCATGTGATCCTGGTGAATACAAATTTAATCCGCATTTCCCAGATAGGCTTCTATTAAACGTTTATCCTGAAGCAGGTCTTCAGCTTTTCCATGCATTTTTATTTTTCCAATTTCCAGTACATAGCCATAATCTGCAGTATGTAAGGTTTGACGGGCATTTTGTTCCACAATGACTACCGTAATTCCCTCTTGCCTGATCTCCTGGATAATGCGGAAAATATCCTTCACAATCAATGGTGCTAACCCAAGAGAAGGTTCATCCAATAATAAAACCTTTGGATTGGACATCAAAGCTCTGCCAATAGCAAGCATCTGTAATTCACCACCGGAAAGAGTTCCTGCTATTTGTCGACTTCTGTCCTTTAAAACCGGAAAATAATGATACACCCTTTCAAAACATGCGCTGCGTATTTTTTTATCTCTCAGCGTATAGGCACCGGCCTTTAAATTATCCAATACACTTAAGTCCGTAAAAATCTTCCGTCCTTCCGGGGAAAGGGCTATCCCCAAGCGGGCAATTTTTTCTGTACTCCAATTTGTTATATCCTCTCCTTGAAATCGTATCCGTCCAGATG
>CALISX010000389.1 GCA_938041725.1 uncultured Lachnoanaerobaculum sp. | reverse complement strand
CCCCCCGAAAGTATCCGGCAAGCCAGTCCTTTGCCTGCACCAATACCGGAATATCCTCCTGCCTTCTCAGCCCCCTTTGGATCAGCATCTCCTCCTGCACCTCTCCCGAAAACCACAGCCCTGACAGGCTTTCCTCCCTGGCCGTCAGATACAGCCGCCCCAAAGGACTATCCGGCAGAATGCTATAATAGTTTTCTGACACAACGCCCCCCTTTCTGTTTCCATATCCTCTATCATACTATATTCCCCGGATTTTTCCGAAAAAATTTTAAAAGAAATTTCAGGAATTCACGGAGAATATACCTATTAAAAAAGTACTCCGGCTGGATACATCCAATCCCTTGACAACAAAAAATTTTATTTTATAATGAAAGCAAGATTTTTCGTATTTTATAGGATTTTTGCCCTATATTTATAGTAAATTTAAAAAATTATTTAGGTATAATATATTTTTCGGCTTCTAATTCCTATATATTTCGTTTTTTAATAGGAATTCAAAAAAATTTTATTTTTTAGGAGGAGATCTATGAAATCCAAATCAATGCTGTGTAAATCCCTGGCACTTCTGACTGCCGGAAGTATGCTGCTTTCTTTGTCCGCCTGCGGCGCATCAGGACAAAACGCTCCCCAGCCCTCGGAGGGAGGCAGCCAGGCCTCTGCCCCCCAGGAACAGGCTGGGGTTACCTTAAAATTTCAGCAATGGTGGGGGGCAGAGCTGCCCCAGGGATATTTAGAGGACATCTGCAGCAAATATGAGCAGGCCACCGGCGTCAAGGTGGAGCTGCTGACCGCTCCCTGGGCTGACACCAAAACTGCCATTACAGCAGGCGCTGCCAACCATACCATTGCAGATATTCTCAGTGTGGACGGTGCCTGGCTGGCAGAATTTGCAGATATGGGCGTGCTGACGGACGTGGAAAAAGCCGGTGTCAAAACGGATCTGGCCAGTGATGTCTGGAAGGTGGGTGGCACCAGCTATGTGGTTCCCATCAATAATTTTGCCTATCCCATGTATGTGAACAAAAAGATTTTAGAGGAATCCGGAGTCAGCGAAATTCCAAAAACCTGGAGTGAACTCCGGGAGGCCTGCAAAAAAATCACCGCAGCAGGACATTCCGCCCTGGCCCTGAATTTGGGAACCACCAATGCCAATGGTATTCAAAATGTCTTTGGAGGGACCGGATGGGCTTCCGGTATTAAGCTAAGAGATGACAGCGGCAAGTATCAGGTGGCCGGCAATGGAGACTTGAAGGCCCTGGCAGAGTTTTATAAGACCCTCTATGATGACGGCTCCCTCTATCCGGGCATGAGTACCCTGGAGGAGTCAGAGATGACCAGCAATTTTGCAGCCGGAAACTGCGCCTTTACCATCGCCTCCGCTGCCACCATGAGCCAGTTTAAGGATGTGGATTTTGAAGCGGTGACCATTCCGGTTCGGGATGATTTTACCGATAAAAGCGGCATCTGCTATGCCAGCTGGGCAGTGGCCATTTCTGAAAACTGCGAACACAAAAAAGAAGCGGCGGATTTTATCAACTTCCTTCTGGGAGGCAGCGACGGCACCGACGGATCTGTTTCCGCAGGCCTGGCTGCCACCATGTCCGCCTTCCCCAACAGCACCGCTGCAAAGCCGGATTACAGTACAGCCCCTGCCCAGTTCCAGTCCTACTATGAACTGTATAAGAAAAATTATGTCATCAACGAATACATCGGCCTGCCCAATGCTTCCTCTGTTATGACCTCCATGACCAATGATCTGGTACAGTATCTGGAAGGAGATATGGACAGCGACACCATGCTGCAAAACTGGCAGAACTATCTGGATGAGGCCGGACAATAATCCTTAAAAGGGGACAGGGCATTCTGCCCTCCCCTTTCCTTTAGGAGGTTATGGAATTGAATGCAATTAAAAAAAATTCTACCGCATATGCCTATTTATCCCCTACACTGCTTTTAATGATTTTGTTTTTGGTAGTCCCCATTGTGATGGTGATCGGCTACTCCTTTGTGGACCGGGCAGTGGTTTCCAAAACCCCAGGCTTTGCAGGCATAGAAAATTACCAGAAGCTTTTTTCTGACCGCCACTTTTGGAATGCAATAAAAAATACGGTGATTTTTGTAGCCACCAGTGTGGCGGCCCATTTAATTCTTGGCATGGTTTTTGCCAGCCTGCTGAACACCAGATATTTTTCTGTCCGCATCAAAACCATTGCCAGAGTTATTTTTATACTGCCCTGGGTTTTCACGGCATCTGTTGTGGCCATCCTTTGGAAGCTGATGCTCCAGCCCTCTGGCATTATCAATTATCTGCTGATCCTTTTCCCCCAAATCCAGCGGAATACAGAATGGTTAAGCAATCGGAGCATTGCCCTTGGGGTGATTTGCTTTATCAACATCTGGTGCGGCTATCCCTTTTATATGATCAGCATCCTGGCAGGACTTCAGGGCATTCCCACAGACCTTTATGAAAGTGCAGCCATGGATGGGGCCACTGCTGCTTCCTCTTTTTTCCACATCACCATTCCCCAGCTAAAGCCCATATTGATCAGTATTTCCATGCTGGATTTTATCTGGACCCTCCAGTCCTTTAATGTTATTTGGATGTTAACAGGGGGAGGACCGGTGAATGCCACGGAAACCCTGAGTATTTATATTTATAAACTGGCCTTTCAAAAGGTAAACTACAGCATGGCCGGCACCGCTGCCACTGTTCTGCTGTTTGTATGCATTCTGGTGGCGGTTTTCTATGTTCAACAGCAAAAAAAAGTGAGGGAGTGATATGGTAGGCAGTCGAAAAAAAACAACCGCCCTTATCCTATGGATTCTTTTGATCACAGGGGGATGCTTTGCTGCGTTTCCCATTCTCTGGATGGTGCTTTCCTCCTTTAAGGCAAATGCCGCCATTTTTTCCTGGCCCCCTGCCTTTTTTGATCAAAGCGCTTCCCTGGCTTCCTACCGGGCGGTGCTTACAGACCCGGTGAAGCTGCGTTTTTTTGTAAACAGCTATGTGGTGGCGGCCTCTGTGGTAATTGCCACTTTGTTCATTGGGATTTTGGCCTCCTATGCCTTTAGCCGTTTTGATTTTCCGGGAAAGGGGCTCTTCAATTCCCTGATTGTCAGCGTCCAGGCCATTCCCCCCATTGTGCTTCTGATTCCCTACATGGGATTAATCGTAGCCATGAAGCTCTTTGATACCTACCTGGCTTTGATTCTCACCTATTTGATCACCACCTTGCCCTATTGCATCCTGATGATGACAGGATATTTTAACACTCTGTCCAAGGAGCTGGATGAGGCAGTTATGATTGACGGAGGCTCCCGGTGGAAAGCCCTGTGGAGCGTACTGGTACCCGTTTCCCTGCCGGGCATGGTATCTGTGGGAATGTACACCTTTATGCAGGCCTGGAATGAATATTTGTTTGCCCTGGCTTTGACACAAAAGACCTCCATGCGCACCATTCCCATTGGCATTAATCTCCTGATGGGACAGCATGCCTATGACTGGAGCCAAATGATGGCCATGAGTGTCCTGGGATCCATCCCTGTTTTGGTGCTCTTCATCATCTTCCAGAAATATTTTATTGCGGGAATGTCCTCCGGAGGCGTAAAAGGTTAGAACTGCTGTAATGTTTTTTAAAGAAAGGAGTATTGTTTATGGGAGCCTCCATTGTTTTAGGCTTTCACTCCTGTGTGGATTTTGAGCTGCAGTGGGATCAGAAAAAATTTGAAGACTTAATCAAGTCCTATCACATTTCCGATGGGGAATTAACCCTTGATCTGCCGGTGGATTCCCAGGAAAATATGGTCCGAATCCTGCTGGCCTATATGAAACAAGGCCGGGGGGCTGAATTTACCCCCAGCACCTCCTCCCTGTGCTTTGATTTTTCCAAGCATTTCCATTACAAAATCACCGTGGGAGGCACTGCCACCCGGGCCGCCATTGCACTGGGGCAGCTGGGATATCCCACCGCCCTGTCCATGGTATGCTGCAACCGATATATTAAAGAACGCCTGCCCAAAGAAATACAGTATTATGCCAATACGGGAGAAGCCTCAGAGGAGGTCTATCCTCATGTGGTATTTACCTATCCAGGCGGCGCCCATATTCAGGCAAACGACATTGACTTTATCACCCCAAGGGAAAACCGTATTTTGTTTTCCAAGGACAGGAACAGCGCCAATATGGTGATTTCCCAGGGCTTTGCGCCCTATCTGCTTCAGGCCAGGGTGATGCTGATTTCCTGCTTCAGCGAAGTGATGGAGGAGGAAATTCTGCAAAAAAGAATGGAGGAAGTGAATCAGCTCCTGACACACCTTCCTCCCCGGGCCTTTGTGATTTTTGAGGACGGCTGTTATATTCAAAAGCCCTTCCAGAAGGCCGTACACAAAGCCCTGCGGAAAAGACTGGATGCCCTGAGTATGAATGAGGATGAAATGCAGGATTATATCCAGGAAAGAATTGATCTTTCCCATCCTCCCTCTGTGGCTGCTGCCCTGGCATCTATTTACCGGCAGCTCCAGGTTCCATTGTTGATTGTTCACTCTTCACGCTGGGCCATTGCCTATGGAAAACAGGCCTCCCGTATGACAGAGGCTTTGCAGGGCGGCATTGCACTGGCATCCACCCGTTTTATTTACGGAGACGACTATGGCCAGGCAGAATATCAACAAACCGCCCTGCTGCCGGAGCGGGAGGATAGTATTTCCTTTTGCAAAGAGCTGGAAACCCTGCTGCCGGACTGCATCGCCGTTCCCAGTAAGGATTTGCAGTTTGTAAAATCACCAGTTGTGGTGGGTCTGGGGGACTGTTTTGCCGGAGGACTGCTGCCTGCACTGGAAAAGTTTGCAGAAAAAGAAGGAGAAATGAGGGAATCCTGATGCTGGAAAATGTAAATCATATTGTTAAATTGGCCAAGGAAAGCAATACATCCGTTATTGCCTTTATCTGTATGGATCATATTATGAGCCGGGCTGTGATAGAGGCCGCCGCCGCTGCCAATACGCCGGCCCTTGTGATGCTGTACCCGGAGCATGCCTCCATCCAAAAAACCTGTACCAAAGCGGGTTTTTTTCAGGATGTAAAATCCCAGGCGGAGCAGGTTTCCGTACCCATCGGCCTGCATATGGATCATGATTTTTCCTATAAAGGGATTTTGCATACCTATCAAAGCGGTTTTCGCTCCATGATGTTTGATGGTTCCATGCAGGATCTGGAAACCAATATCGCCCTTACAAAGCAGGTGGTTTCCGCCTTCCATCCCCTGGGGGCAGTTATTGAGGGAGAAATCGGCCATGTGGGGCTGGCCAGCGACCAGGCCCATGAAACAGAGGATCTTTTTACAAAGCCGGAGGCAGCAGCCCGGTTTTGCAAAGAAACCCAGGTGGATCTGCTGGCTGTTTCCATTGGAAATGCCCATGGAGAATATAAAAGTCCCCCCTGTTTGGATCTGAAGCGGCTGGAGGAGATCCAGGCTGCTGTATCTACCCCTTTGGTGCTCCATGGAGGCAGCGGCATTCCCGATAAGCAGCTTTTACAAGCCTTCTCCAGGGGAATACGAAAATTCAACCTGGGCACGGAATTTCTGGGCAAGTATCATCAGGCTCTTGAGGAGTATGCTGCAGAATACAGTGCCAACCCTGACCCGGTGAAGGTGATCCACATGCCGGACTATGTGGTGGACAAGCTTCTGCCCTATGTGAAAAACCGCCTGCAGGTGCTTTGTCATTTTTAAGAAAGCACCCATGATCCAAATACCTGTCAGCGGCACGCAAGCTGCCTCGCAGCGAAGTGATGCGCAGACTTATATCTATGGTGCTGCCGCCCCCGGCATGGGGGTTTATTGAATATTTTTGAGAGGTAAACCTATGCTGTTAAACATGAAAGACATTCTGTCCGTTGCCAAAGAACACAACTTTGCCATCCCTGCCTTTAATATCAGCGATTATGCCATGTTTCTGGGGGTAATGGAGGAATGTGAAGCCACCGGCTCTCCAGTGATTATTGAAATTCATCCCGACGAGCTAAGCTTTATCGGCCCGGAAATGGTGGGAGCAATTTTAGAAAGAGCCAAAAAAAGCCCCCTTCCCCTTTGCCTGCATCTGGATCATTGTTCAGACTTTGGAAAAATAGTGCAGGCAATCCGCTATGGTTTTACTTCCGTCATGTTTGACGGAGCCCATCTGCCCTTTGAAGAAAATATCGCCGGTGCCAAAAAAATTGTGGAACTGGCCCATCCCGTGGACGTATCTGTGGAAGCAGAGCTGGGAACCATCGGATCCCTGGAGGCCCAGGATTTGGAAGGCGGAGCCGCCAGGATCATTTATACCGATCCAAAGGATGCCAGACAATTTGCCCAGGCCACCGGCATTGATACCCTGGCTGTGGCCATAGGAACCTGTCATGGACTGTATCCTGCGGGGATGAAGCCGGAATTAAGGCTGGATATTTTAAAAGAAATTGAAGCAGTGGTGGACATCCCCCTGGTGCTCCACGGAGGCTCCAACAATCCCGACAAGGAAATTGCTCAGTCGGTTGCCTTGGGCATTTGCAAAATCAATATTTCCTCTGATATAAAATCCGCCTATTTTGAGAAAATGCGGGAGGTTTTAGAAGATCGGAGCCTGCGGGAACCCAATGTGATTGAACCGGTATGTATGGATGCCATGAAAAAGGTGGTACGGCACAAATTAGAGCTCTTTCAGACTCTGGGGAAAGCCTGCCTGTACCACAAACAGGGAGAATAATCCTCTGGCTACGGCTGCACGCCTTTGGCGGATCCAAGGGTCTTTGCCAAGAGATCTCCCAATGCGCCCTTCCCGGAGCATTGGGAGATCTTAGATTCGAAACCTGTAAAGGATGAGCCGAAAGGAGATTTTTGTGAAAAAAAGCTTGAAAAATACCATCGTGCAAAAAGAGGTGCTGCAGGTTATTCAGGAAAAATACCATGAGATTTTTTCTGCTGAACAAAAGGTGGCGGATTATGTTCTGGCTCACCCCCAATCTGCAGTGGATTCCACTGTATTTGCCCTGGCCTCCCTCAGCGGCGTCAGCGCCTCCACTGTGATCCGATTTTGTCATGACCTGGGATATACTGGATATTATCAATTCCGCATTACCCTGTCCAGGGATCTGGGACGGCAGCAGGGAATGGCCCCGGGCCAGGACATCAACGCCATTGATAAAATTTTCAATGAGTATGAAGCCGCCACCAGAAATGTAAAATCCAGTCTCTCCTACCAGGACCTTCTGCCCAGTATTGAGCTTATGAAAAATGCAAGAACCGTTCATCTGGTGGCAGCAGGCAATACCTGCCATATCACAGGCTATATGGGGTTCCGCCTGGAACGCATGGGAATCCGCAGCACCTATTCCCCTGTTCCGGAATATTACATCAATCATATCAACCTGTCGGAACAGGGGGATATTTTGGTGGCCATCAGTAAATCCGGCCTTTCTAAGTCTGTGATCCAGGTGATGGAACTGGCAAAGGAACGAGGGCTGAAAATCATTGCCATCACCTCCTGCCTTCCCTCTCCGGTTTCCAACCTGGCCCATTACACTTTAAACTGCGGGGAGCCCCAGGGGAATTTCTCCCTTCAAAAAAGCTATTCCTACTTGCATGAGTTTATTTTGGTGGAGATGCTTCTTTCTTTGCTGACAGCCGAGGACTTTCCCCACTCCCTGGAGGAGGATCCGGAGTTTTTGCTGTCTGAATACAAGCTTTGATTACCGCAGCCTTTTATATCCCTCCATCAGCTTCTCGTTCTCCATAATAAACACCGGGGTGGTGGACTGGTTTTCATCCACATCATAATTGGCCATTAAATAGGCATTCAGCTGGTTCCTGTTTTCAAAAAGCACTGCCTGATAGGGCTTTTGGAAGGCCAGCTTTTCAAGCAGCATCAGGTCTCCCCCCTCTCTGGTAAGCAGCACACCCACATGCCCGGGAAACAAAATATCCTCTTCCCCGATTTGGGAATGGAAAAACACACTGATCAGGGAAAGGTGCCCTTCTTGAAAATGTACCCCCTTCTCTTCCCAGGCTTTTTGAATCTGGGCCACCTGGTCCGGGACCTGGTTGGACTTAGCCGCAGGGATCTGGGAAAACAGACTCAGAAAAGACCGGGTGTCCTCCCCGTAAAACAAGGGGCAGGGTCCCTTTTCCAGAGCCTCCTTATCAAAGGTTAAGTAGTCGTCCTGTATATTGTCAGTATGCTCTACTTTGACAAAATCCTTCAGGATGGAAAAGGCGCTGACACGGCAGTTGATTCCAATAAAATCGGGATGCTTGCTGTTCCATACATCCGCCATGGTTCCTTCATCGTACTGGGGAATCCAGGTATCAATGGTTTTAAAGCCCTCCTGCACCAAATCCTTCTGATGGATGGTCTGATTAAAATAATCCACATTTTCAAAATAAGCCTGGAGGGCCTCCTGGCTTACCCCTGCTTGCAAAAGCTCTTCCCCCACCTCTCCCTGGGTTTTTTGATCCAGCAAATTAGAATAGGTGAGCTTTGGAGCAGGGGCCTCCCGGCGGCAGCCTGCAGCCAATAACAAAACAACCGCCAGCAGCGGTATGGAGCGCAATATTTTCATCTATGTTCTTTCCTTTCTTACATGCATCTTTCTTTTACCTGAAGAAAATGGCAAATCCATAAAGATAACCAATATTCTACAGCGGTTTTCATGCGTACCTTCTATATACTACCCTGATTTATTCCTTAATTCAAGGTAAAATATTATTAGGTTTTATATTAAATCTTACATTTTATGATCTTTGGTTTACATTTTTCCCTATATCCCGGATAATAGAAGTGAAATTTTATGAATGATTTATTCTGTACGCAGGACAGCCGGTTTTCTCTGAAGGACTGTTCAAAGTACATAAGGAGGAAAAATGAGAGACATGGATTATCTTCGCCTGCTTGCCAGGCAGTTCCCTACCGCCACCGCAGCAGGTTCGGAAATCATTAATCTGCGGGCCATCTGCCGCCTTCCAAAGGGTACGGAGTATTTTTTTTCCGACCTTCATGGAGAGAGTGAGGCCTTTATTTACCTGATGCGAAGCTCCTCGGGCATGATCCGGGCCAAGATCCATGAAACCTTCGGTCATCTCCTTTCCGAAGAGGAGCAGCTTTGCCTGGCCAATCTGATTTACTATCCCAAGGAAATTCTGCCGGATCTGCAGTTGAAGGAAAGGGACACCAAGGGCTGGCAAAAAATCACCATCAACCGGCTGCTAACCATTTGCAAGGTGGTTTCCCATAAATATACCCGTTCCAAGGTGCGTAAAAAAATGCCCCAGGAACATGCCTATATTATTGATGAGCTTTTACACATGGATCAGAAGGATCCAGATAAGAAAATGTACCATCACGGAATTATTGACGCCATTATCAATATTCATATGGGAGACCGGCTGATCATTGCGCTTTCAGAGCTGATCCAAAATCTGACCATGGATTCCCTCCACATCATCGGGGATATTTTTGACCGGGGCCCCCATCCGGAAATCATTATGGAGGAGCTTATGGGCTTTCATGATGTGGATATTCAATGGGGAAACCACGATGCCCAGTGGATGGGAGCCGCCTGCGGCAATCCCGCCTGTATTGCCGGTGTACTGCGCATTGCCACCTCCTACAATTCCTTTGATATGCTGGAGGACGGCTATGGCATTAATCTGCGTCCCCTGTCCATGTATGCAGAGAGTACCTATGCAGATGATCCCTGTACAGCCTTTATGCCCCATATCTTAGACGAAAATATTTCCGACTGGGTAAAGCCGGAGCTGGCCGCCAAAATGTGCAAAGCCATCACTATTATTATGCTGAAAATGGAAGGGCAGCTTATTAAACGCCATCCGGAATATCATCTGGAACACAGACTTCTTTTGGATAAAATTGACTATGACAAGGGAACTGTGGAGATTGATGGAAAGCACTATGAGCTTAAGGATAAGAATTTCCCCTCCATTCAAAAGGAGGATCCCTATGCTCTGACACCAGGGGAGCAGCAGCTGATGGAAACCTTAATTTACAGCTTTACCCACTCCAGGCTTTTAAAAAAGCATATTAACTTTTTGTTTACCAATGGCTCCATGTACAAGATTGTAAACAACAATCTTCTCTACCATGGCTGCATTCCTATGACGGATACCGGGGAATTTCTAAGCCTTACAACTCCCAATGGAGAGCTGTATGGCAAAGGGCTCATGGATTATTTTAATGAAAAGGCGGTGGACGCCTATTTCCTGGATGGACAAGCGGATCCCCAGGGGAAGCTCTATGCCAGTGATTTCTTCTGGTATATGTGGTGCGGACCCAATTCCCCCCTCTTTGGAAAAAATAAAATCACCACCTTTGAGCGCTGCTTTTTGGATGATGAGGAGGCCAAAGTGGAGGTGTTCAACCCCTATTATGAATTTTCCAAGAAAGAGGAATATGTGGATCGGATTTTCAAAGAATTCCAGATGGATCCCCGCACAGGACATATTATCAATGGCCATGTGCCGGTGAAAACAAAAAAAGGAGAATCCCCCATTAAGGCCAATGGAAAGCTGTTCATTATCGACGGCGGCATCTCCAGGGCCTATCATTCCAAAACCGGTATTGCCGGCTATACCTTGATCTTTAACTCACTGCATCTGATTCTGGCGGAACATAAAAATTTTGAAAAGGGGAAGGAAAACACTCCATCCATTGACATGGTGGAGCGTATGGAGAACCGTGTTCTGGTGGGCGAAACCGATAAGGGAAAGGCCATCAAACGCCAGATCCAGGATCTGGAAGAGCTCTTAAATGCCTACCGCAACGGAGATATTCAAGAATATACAGGCATGAACAGCTAAAGGCAGCCTGCGGCCTGAAACACAAAGGGCAGGGTTCCAAACCATACCGGACCCTGCCAGGCCCAAAGGGCCGGTTTTTTCCATAGGCCAAAACCTGTACTGTGAAGATGTTCTGTACCTTATACCTTAATCCATAATCCATAAACAAAAATAAAGCATAATATAAAACCCTAAACCTGCAGTTAATAAAAAGGGCCTATGGATGGAAAGCCCGGGAAAACACCGGGCCGACCATACACTGTCGTTTTCTGGAAGATCTATTCCGGGAGATCCGCCTCCAACATCTCTGTATTATTCAAAAGATCCAAAGCCATTTGCAGGCTGCTGATCTCTTCACAAACTCTGTTGTAGTCTGCCTGGGCCTGTTCAATGGAATAGTTGGCATATTCATAATCAATCACAGTATTGCTGCCCATCCCCGCTGCCAGACTGCGGCTTTTCTCCAAACGGCCTGCCATGGCGGCATACTTATCCTTTCTCCTGGCCAGCTGGGGCAAATATACCAGCACCTCATCCACTGTCATTTTGCTCTCTCCCACCAAATGGGTGGTATTAAATAGATTTACCGCATGCTTTAAGGCCCGGATCCCGGCCTCCAAACGGGCCAGCTTCTCCTGGGTGCTTTGGTAATCATAGGGAGGACGCACCTCCTCCACAACCTCTCCCAGGGCGGCATGGAATACACTGACCAGCTCCTCCCTTTGTAAAAGCAAATCCACCTCTTCAGACCATTTTTTCATTCGCTTTGCGGCCTGGGCCACAGTCATCTTCTCAATCATACGCTCCTCATAATACGGGTAATGTTATTTATTGTATAAGTCCCCGGACGGCAAACATGTGGATG